>JAJZSS010000171.1 GCA_021849525.1 Chloroflexota bacterium | reverse complement strand
AAAACGTTCCGAAATCAGGAAGATTACTCATAACCCGAAGGTCCTCAGTTCGAATCTGAGCCCCGCTACTCATTAAAAAAACCATAGCAACCCATGCTATGGTTTTTTTGATTCTTATCTGTCAAGGAGTAAAGAAAACGAGCTCAATTACTTCCTTGACAGGCTGATATTCACAATAATAAGCCAGGTGCATTTCTGGAAATTGCCCGATTAATAGTGGATATGATCTCGCTCCTTTTCCACCGTCCTCACCGAACGCGCAGCCGGCCAATAGAATAGTAACCAGATCAGCTTTACGACTAACCAGCCTACCAGGGCATACACGAAGATAGCAACGATGGCTGGGACATCCAGGACAAAGTTTTCCAGGGATGGTAATCCAGTCAGACCCATGAAGGGCCAGATGAACAGGTCACTGAGAGTAAAGATAAAATTGGCAATCGGATTCTGAGGGTTGGCAGCGATTAGTTTCAATAAAACCCGAAGGCCAATGATCGCTTCGATGAGAATAAAAAACAAGGCGACCAGATTTGCGAACCGGCTGACACCCAATCTCCGGGCAGCGTTAAGATCTTCGACTACGTGAATGCTTTCTTCGCGGTGACCGGTATCTTGAACACTGATGTGTTCTTGCCGGTCGACAGGTCGTAGTTCATTAATTTCGTCCATAGTTTCCTCCAATCATTCTTCATTCAAAAAAACGAATACAGGATTGAGAACAAATTTATCTTATACGCAGGTATTGAATAAACCAATGGGGAGAATTGCTCAATCCAGACTGGGGAAAACCCTACCAACCGGAAACCGCCGAAATGCTGGACCAGAGACTGGTGATTTACTCCAAAAAACATACTTATTTCTATTGATCTGATAGCTTCTCCCCGAATTGCGCTATTAAATCTGAATTTTTGACGTATAATCGACTTAATATTCGGACTATTTGTGTAGGATTTTAATTATGAAATCGAATGATCAAGATCACTCCCAACATTCTCACCCACAACCTAAACCGCTGCCAGTACATGAAAAGGTTGATGATATCTCACCTCCGATCTCTGAGCCATCCCTTGCTTCAGAGTCGGCAGAAGAGCCACATTCTCCAGATCATACAACGATGGATGATTCCTGGATAGACCATTCCACAATGGACCACTCGAAGATGGATCACTCCACCATGGATCATTCTAAGATGGTTCATCAACCAGAGACTCAGGATATCCATGGTGCGATGGACCACCAGGCCATGGGACATGGAAACACAACTGCAGCAGTCAGTACCTCGATGGATCACGAAACTATGGAGCATGAGGAACACAAGCACGCTGCCCATGCCGACCATTCCGGGCATGAAGAAACCTTCCGCAAGCGTTTCTGGGGTTCCTTGCTGCTCTCAATTCCCGTGCTGTTGTACAGCCCAATGGTCCAGGAATTTCTTGGCTTTAGCATGCCAGCGTTTACCGGAAGCCAGTGGATCGAGCCAATCTTCGGCGCCATTATATTCGTTTATGGTGGGATCCCCTTCCTGCAAATGGCGATCCCTGAGCTGAAAAATCGCCAACCGGGAATGATGACCCTGATCTCCCTGGCGATATCGGTCGCCTTTGTATACAGCGTGGCAGCTCTTTTCCTGCCCGGGCAGATGGGATTCTTCTGGGAGCTGGTGACCCTGATCGACATTATGCTCCTGGGACACTGGTTGGAAATGCGCAGCGTACGGCAGGCTTCAGGGGCGCTCAATGAGCTGGCGAAGCTGATGCCCGACACCGCCGAACGCATCCTGGCGGATGGTAATCTCGAAACTGTCAACATCAACAAACTCCGCAACGGCGATCTGGTACTGGTCAGGCCTGGCGCCAGCGTCCCTGCGGATGGTGAAGTGATCGAGGGTTCTTCCGATGTAAATGAGGCGATGATCACTGGAGAATCCAAACCAGTAGGTAAAGAGCCAGGTGTAAAAGTCATTGCCGGGACAATCAACGGCGACGGAAGTCTGCGAGTCCGGGTCACTGCTACCGGGAATGAGACCGCCCTGGCTGGAATCATGCGTCTGGTTGATGAAGCCCAACGCAGTAAATCGAAAACCCAGGTACTCGCAGATAAAGCGGCCGGCTGGTTATTCTTTATCGCCCTGGGAGTGGCTGCGATCACTGCCATCGCCTGGACAGTTGCCACCGGGTTCAATGTAGAAGTGATTGCCCGGGTGGCAACCGTGCTGGTGATCGCGTGCCCGCATGCATTGGGGTTGGCTATCCCGCTGGTTGTCGCCATTACAACCTCGATTGGCGCAGGCAACGGGATCCTGGTGCGCAACCGCCTGGCGCTCGAAGAAGCCCGCAAGGTCGATACAATTATTTTCGATAAGACCGGCACACTGACAAAAGGTGAATTTGGTGTCGTAGGAAGTGCAGTGGTGAATGGCTGGGATAAGGATCAGGCTTTAGCCCTTACCGCCGCCATCGAGGGAGACTCGGAACATACCATCGCCCGTGGTGTTCGTTCCTTCGCTGAGCAAAGGAACCTGGAGCTGCCAAATATCACTGATTTCGAGGCGATCAAGGGGCGCGGCGTAAAAGCAAACTGGCAGGGACAGGAAGCTTATATCGGCGGCCCACGCCTCCTGGAGAGCCTGCAATTGACCCTTCCCGGCCCGCTCGCAGAATTTGAACAAACCGCCAGTACTAAAGGCCAGTCGGTTGTCCACCTGGTTGTTGGTGGAACTCCGGTGGCGAGTATTGCCCTGGCTGATGTAATTCGTGAGGAGAGCCGGGAAGCAATCCAGCGGCTGCATAAGATGGGTGTGGAAGTTGCCATGCTGACCGGGGACAGCCAGGCTGTAGCAGCAGCGGTTGCCGAGGAAATGGGCATCGATGTTTTCTTTGCCGAAGTACTGCCGGAACATAAAGATCAAAAAGTTGCCGAGCTACAACGCCAGGGTAAGAAGGCTGCCATGGTTGGTGATGGCGTTAACGATGCGCCGGCTCTGACCCGGGCGGATATTGGGATCGCCATCGGCAGCGGGACTGACGTGGCTGTTGAATCAGCCGGGATCATTCTGGTGCGCAGCAACCCTCTGGATATCGTCAATATCATCCAACTCAGCCAGGCCTCGTATCGAAAGATGATGCAGAATCTGGCATGGGCAACCGGTTATAACATCATCGCGCTTCCCCTGGCAGCCGGTGTACTGGCGCCCTGGGGGATTATTCTTTCCCCGGCAGCCGGTGCGATTTTGATGTCGGTCAGCACGATCGTGGTGGCAATCAATGCCCAGCTGCTGCGCGGAGTGAAACTGGCCGAATAAGTAGGCTCAGGAGCAAATAGAAAACCCTCCCACCTGTCGTCTGAAGGGTGGGAGGGTTTGTTTTCCTGAACTGTCTGGACAAAACCTGGCCTACAACTGGTGCAGATGCCCGGCGTGTCCTTCACTGTGGATGTAGCTCTCCGGTTCTTTGTCAAAATCCTTCTTGCAGCCAGGTGAGCAAAAATAGTATGTCTTGCCCATATACTCCGAGGAGCCAGCGGCTGTTTGGGGGTCAACTTGCATACCGCAAACTGGATCAATAACCATCAAATTTCTCCTTTCGTTCAAATCGTTCCCTGCTCAGGGTTGATAACTATAAAGGAAGGCTGTTATCGACATGTAAATGCAGATCATTCGGCAGCATACGCATGCAAATCCAACCATCTCCATTCAAATCACGATCAAGACCGATGTGATGGTGCATATGCTCACCAGAATGATCCATCATGTGGTGGAGCTCAAAAGCCGGCGAGCAGCTCCCCACCGGGTCGCCGTGCTCGGCCAGAGCCGGACCGGTGGCCCAAAAAGACGCCAGTAAAGCCACCAGCAAAACCGAGAATATCAGCTTCATCACCATTACCTCCGTTGGTAGACACTAATTTTGTGAATTAAGGGGAGAGATGTTCCACCCCGCCAATCATATGCTGAATTACTACGAATTATTTGCGCTCAACCCAAGTTTTTCGAAGGCGAAAGTAGAGGATTGTAGCTGGTCTAAAGCATGTTCAAGGTCTGCCTGCAGATCTGCGATATGCTCGATGCCAACCGATAAGCGCACCAGACCCGGGTCGATTGCCAGGGTCGAGCTGGCTGTCGAGGCGTGGGTCATCACAGCCGGCACCTCGATTAGTGACTCGACCCCTCCCAATGACTCGGCCAGGGCAAAGATCCGGGTGCTTTCGGCAACGCGCCGGGCAGCTTCCGCTCCACCTTTCAATGTGAACGAAATCATGCCACCGCCCATTGCCATCTGCCGCCGGGCAAGGGCTGCCTGAGGGTGCGAGTCGTGAAATGGATAGATTACTTGCTCCACAGCAGGGTGAGCGGCGAGAACTTCCGCCAACGCGGCCGCGTTTTCCGAGTGGCGGGTGACGCGAATCGGCAGGGTTTTAATTCCGCGCAGGATTAAAAAACAATCCATAGGGCCCGGTATGGCGCCAACCGCGTTTTGCAGGAAAGCCAGGCGTTCACGGAGCGCCGGATCTCGGCCAACAATCGCCCCGCCAATCACATCCGAATGCCCGCCCAGATATTTTGTCGTCGAATGCACCACCAGATCGGCGCCCAGCTCCAGGGGACGCTGGAGAAAAGGAGTGGCAAAGGTGTTATCAACAACGACCAGCGGTGTAGATGATGTATTTTTAACCAACCGGGATACGGCTGAGATATCACTGACTCGCAGGAGAGGGTTGGTGGGCGTCTCGAGCCAGACCAGGCGCGTGTTCGACTGTAATCCAGCACCCACCTGTGCCAGGTCGGTCGTATCCACAAACGTGAACTCCAAACCATACGGTCGCAGAACCTGCTCGAAGAGCCGGTATGTGCCGCCGTAGACATCATTCCCGGCCAGCACGTGGTCGCCCGGCTGGAGCAAGCGCAATACCGTATCTGTTGCTGCCAGACCAGAGGCGAAAGCCAGACCGAATTCTCCGGCTTCCAGGCTTGCCAGGCAGGCTTCCAGGGCGGCACGGGTGGGATTTCCGGTCCGTGAATATTCGTAGCCGCGCGGCTTACCCAGCCCATCTTGCTGGTATGTCGCAGTTTGGTAGATCGGGGTCATCACCGCCCCGGTGGTAGGATCGGGGGATTGGCCAGCATGGACACATTCGGTTTCAAATTTCACGCCAGTGTACTCCTATCGATGTCAGATTCTATGCGCAAGAAAGTCCAGCAGGTCAATTTTTGTCAGGATCCCCACCGGGC
>JAJZSS010000170.1 GCA_021849525.1 Chloroflexota bacterium | reverse complement strand
CTGATGAAGCTGCCGCCCAGGACGCCGAAGATCAGCATCAGGGCGGTGCCCACGTTGGCCGCCTGCCCCGGGGTACGTACCAGGGTGGTGAGCAGCACACCCCAGCCGGTGGCGCCGAATACCACCGCCAGGATCAGCGCCGCCAGCCCCAGCGGATCACCCCACCGCAGGCCGAACAGCAGGCTGGACGCAGCAACCAGGATGGTGATCTGCGCCACGCCGGTCAGGTAGATGCCCAGCAGTTTGCCCGCCAGGATCTGATAGATCGCCGTAGGCGAGACTAACAGGCGCGGCAGGGTGCCCTGGGCGAGCTCGATGAGCAGGGTGCGCCCGCCGTAAGCCACGGTGAGCATCAGGAACATCAGTGCCATGCCCGGCGCCATGTAGGCCATAATGTTGAACTGGGCGGCCTCGTTCACGGCGCGCGTCTTGTGGATGGTTATGGCGCTCAGCTGGGCCTCGTCGCCGGCCATCTGCTTGCCAAGCTCTTCTCCGGCGGCTGCCAGCGCCTGCGGGTCGGCGGGCAGCAGCCCGCTCGCCAGCATCTGCTCAATGGCTACCTCCCCGCCGATCCTGCCGATCTCCACCCGCCCCACGAATTCTTCGACGATGGTCTGGACGATCCCGGCTCCGGTGGGTCTAGCAGGATTGGCGTACAGCTCGATCGCCACTACCTTCCCGCCGGCGCTTCCCCCTGCGGAGGGCAGGATGCTGGCGCTGAAGCCCGGCGGGATGATCACCGCCGCCGCGGTCTGGTCGGCGTCCACCTGGCTGCGGGCCGCTATAGGGTCGTCCAGCAGCGTTGTCGCCAGCAGCTCTGCCAGCTCAGGCGATTGGAACACCTCCACCAGCGCCTGGCCGAGCTCGCCTTCATCCTGGTTCACCAGCGCCACCGGCATTTGCTCCAATCCGGAGCCGCCGCCGGAGAACGCCCCGGTGACGAAGCCCATCCCCAGGGTGAGCAGGAACGGCGCCAGCAGCATCAGCAGCAGGGCGGTGGGGTCACGGAACGCCAGCCGCAGGTCTTTCATGCCGATCAAAAATATTTTGCGCATGCCTGCCCCCTTCAGTCGCGCAGCGCCCGCCCGGTCAGGCTCAGGAAGACCGCTTCCAGGTTGGGCTCCTGGATCTCCACCGCGCGGATCTTCAGCCCGCCGGCGTTGGCGCAGGTCACCGCCTCCGCCAGGATGGCCTCGGCCGATGGCGCCAGGATGGTCAACTGATGGTCCGCCAGGTCCACGTGCTGCACCCCGGGCAGCGCCCGGATCGGATCGAGGCAGCCGGCCGCATCCTGGTCCTCGCCGAAGCTCAACACCAGGCTGTCCATCTGTCCCACCTGGCGGGTCAGCTCGGCCTGGGTGCCGATGGCGATCAGCTCGCCGTGGTCGATGATCCCCACCCGGTCCGAAAGCTCCTGGGCTTCCTCCATATAATGGGTGGTGTAGAGCACGGTCATCCCGGCCCGGTTCAGCTCCTTGACCGATTCCAGGATGGCGCGGCGCGACTGCGGGTCGATGCCCACCGTGGGCTCGTCCATGAACAGCAGGTGTGGTTTGTGCAGCAGCCCCACCCCGATATTCACCCGCCGCTTCATCCCGCCCGAATAGGTTTTCACCCGCTGGTTGGCCCTGTCGCTTAATCCTATTAGATCCAGCACCTCAGCTACCCGCTTTTTCAGCGCTTCCCCGGAGAGGCCGTACATCTGCCCCCAGAAGACCAGATTCTCGCGGGCGGTCAGGTCGTCGTACAGCGCCAGCTCCTGCGGCACCACCCCGATCAGCTGGCGCACTGCCATCGGCTCGCCGGTCACCGAGTGCCCGCCCACCCGGGCGTCGCCGGAGGTCGGCTCGTACAGCGTGGAGAGCATCGAGATAGTGGTGGTCTTGCCGGCCCCGTTGGGTCCCAGCAGGCTGAAAATCTCGCCTTCCTGCACCGCAAACGACACCCCCTTGACGGCCGCGAAATCCCCGAATTTCTTGACCAGGTGTTCGACTTCGAGTAAGGCAGGCATACGGACCTCCTGTTAATGGTGATCGCGAGGCAGGGGCGCAGCGGGAGATTTCGGGAATCAGGTCCCGAACCGTTCCGCTGCGCCCCTACGGAAAGGAATCACTATTCATTATACGGAAAAGACGGCTTTCCGTTCTAGGCAATTCGCGCCGGGTAGAGGCTGCGTGTAGAGGCCATTGCGAGGGAGCTGGCTCGCTCGTCCACCTGGAAATTAACCGCAGATAACGCAGATGTACGCAGATAAAATCCATATTTATATCTTAACGGTTAACCATCTACGAATGAAAACCAACGAATAATCGAATGCCTGCTTGAATTCGTTTATTCGTTCTCTTATTCGTTGATGGTAGGTTTCCGCGGTAGGAACGCGTGAGTTGTCATTGCAAGGAAGGCTGGCGGGGTGCTTCCGCCAGGCGGCGCAGCAATCTGGAGCCTTCTTCCGCAATCCAGGCTTAATGTCCCCCGCCCCCTCTTGCCAGCCCTGGTGCAAGGGTCTCTTCCCGCCCGGCTTTGATCCACATCAGGGCTGCGCCCATCAATAGCGCCATCAACAGGCCGCCCAGCAAGAAGGGCGCCGGTGCTCCCAGCCAGTAAAAGATCGCCCCACCCAGCAGCGGAGCAATGGCGTTGGCTCCGCTCAGCAGTGCCGAAGAAATCCCCAGCGTGCCCCCCACTTCGTTCGCCTCAATCCGCTTGGTGATCAGGCTGTTAATGCTAGGCTGCAGCACCCCGCCCCCAATGCCGGTGGGGATCATCGCCAGCAGGATCCAGCCCAGCCCCAACCAACCCCGGTTGCTGTCATCGGGCAGCTCAATCGGGAGGTTGTTGGTGGTCGGGTTTTCGTGCGTGCGGAAATTGCCGCTGGCCATCAGCTCGGCTTCGGTATCCGCCTTGGAATACCACGGCACCGCCTGTGGTGGGGTGAAGGCCATCAGCACCAGCCCTACGGCCAGCAGCCCCAACCCCATGGTGATCAGCCGCCGGTCGCCCAGCTTGCGGCTCCACGGGCCAATGAAACCGCCCTGGACTGCAACGACGATGATCCCCACAAATACAAAGATCACCGCATTGCCCGAGGCATTCATCCCCAGCCGGTTGAGCGTGAACAGCGAGATCAGCTGCTCAAACCCGCCAAAAGCAATCTGCTGGGCGAACATCAACACCAGCAGCAGGCCTACCGCCGGGTGCGTCAACGCCCGGAACAGCATTTGGAAAGAGAGCGCCTTGCTCCCGCTTGCCTGGCCGCGCTTCTCCACCGGCAGGGTCTCTTCGAACCAGAAATTCGTCAGCAGGATCGAGATCAGCGAGAAAGCCGCCGCCACCAACGCCGGGACGCGGTAGTTGTTGCCGCTCAAGGCCAGCGAAACAAATGCAATCACCGGGCCGATCACAAATCCCAGGCCGAAAGCCGCCCCGATCAGCCCCAGCCCCTGCGTGCGGGTTTTTTCGTTGGTGCTGTCCGCGATGGCCGCCTGGGCGGTTGAAATGTTGGCCCCCGAAAATCCATCCACAATGCGCGCCAGGAACAGAATCCACAATGAATTGGCGAATCCCAGGATGATGAAGCCGATCAGCGTGCCCACCTGGCTGATCAACAGCACCGGCTTACGCCCGTACCGGTCCGACAGCCGCCCCAGCAGCGGCGCCCCAATAAACTGCATGATGGGATAAGCTGCTCCCAGCAGCCCAATCAGGAAGGCGTTGGCCTGCAGCGCTGTAGCATACAGCGGCATCAACGGGATGATGATCGTCAGCCCCAGCAGGTCGATCAGCACGATCACGAAGATCGGCAGGATCTTTTTGAAGTTCAGCTTCTCGTCGCTGGCCTGAGTGGCTGGGGTTTGTGATGGTGATGTTTGCATAAGTTATTCCTCTACTTGAGTCCTTGTTCCAATTGTTCGATGATTTCATCCAACCAGTCTGCTTCGGCAGCCAGGTGGCGGCGTTGGTGCTCGACGATCCATTCCAGGCTTCCCCGGTGAGCGGGTGCAGTGCTGACCTTTTCCTGGGCCAGCTGCAGCTGGGCTCGCCGCTGGCGCAGCAAGCCCAGGGCTTCGGTGGGCGGCAGCGCATCGAGATAGGCAATGCCCACGTCCCCTGGAAAACGCGACGGGATAAAGCTGGCAACATTCTGGCGCAGCAGCTGCTGAAAAGCAGCCTCGCCAGCCGGCGTGATCGAATACACCTTGCGCGGCGGGCGGTTGCCTTCCCGGGCAGTCTCTTCGCTGATCCAGCCCTCGCTGGTCATTTTGTTGAGCAGGTAATAGGCGGTAGGTTTCTTCAAATCGGTGCAGAAGGCCAGCTCGCGATCGATAAACTCGTGCAGCTGGTATCCGTGCATCTCTTCGCGTCTCAATAACCCCAACAACAGTAACCGGTCATTCATCAGTACCTCTTCCTGAATAGTCAAAACTGACTAATCAGAAATGATTATATGATATTTGACCATCGTTGTCAAGATGCGTTTTTTCGTTCCCGTGATCTAAACAGGCCCCGTGGTCTTTACGGGCACCCGTGGTCTTTACGGGCACCCGTGGTCTTTACGGGCACCCTGTTCTTTACGGGCACCCGTGGTCTTTACGGGCCCCCGTGGTCTTTACGGGCACCCGTGGTCTTTACGGGCACCCGTGGTCTTTACGGGCATTAGTTGACGGTATTCCCTCGCGGTAGGGGCGACTCATCCCAAGCCCGTCCGGTAGGGGTGCAGCGGTCCCGTTCGAGATTGCGTTTCAAAAATCTACTGCTGCACCCCTACACGCGCAGACCCGAGCAGGTCGTTGAAAAACTAGAACATGGATACCCAGGATAAATCCTGTCGATCCTGTCCATCCATGTTAATTTTGTCTCTGTCCGCTTTCCATCAACGAATGAAAACCAACGAATAAACGAATGTCGGCCCATATTCGTTAATTCGTTCTACCATTCGCTGATGGCAAGTCTTTGCACGATCCGCATCGACTATAATACCCCCATGCTGATCGTAGCATTCCAGGGTGAAAATGGCGCCTATTCCGAAGCCGGGTTGTTCGCCCATTTTGGCGAGCAGGTCGCATCGCTGCCGTGCGAGTCGTTCGATGCCGTATTTGCCGCCGTGAACAGCGGGGCAGCTGCCTGCGGGTTCATCCCGGTCGAGAATTCGCTGGCCGGCAGCATCCACCGCAACTACGACCTGCTCCTGCAGCATGAGCTGGTCGTCACCGGCGAGCACAACCTGC
>JAJZSS010000169.1:3271-5239 GCA_021849525.1 Chloroflexota bacterium | reverse complement strand
CGCCTCAAAAGCCTCCAGCGACCACCTGGTGCGCGCCTACTGGACAACCTACGGCTTACCCTATTCCTTGACTAATTGCTCGAATAACTATGGGCCTTATCAATTTCCAGAAAAAGTGATTCCATTAATGATCCTCAATGCCATGCAAGGCAAGCCCCTCCCGATTTATGGAGACGGCAAACAAATCCGGGACTGGCTGTATGTTGAGGATCACTGTGAGGCGATCTGGACCGTCCTGAAGCATGGCAATCCAGGTGACTCCTTTAACGTGGGCGGCGACAACCAGCCTACCAACCTGACCATGATCAACACCATCTGCGAGATCCTGGACGAATGCCTGCCCGCTTCTCCTTATATTCCGCATGCCAGCCTGATGCAGCATGTTACCGATCGACCCGGACATGACCGGCGCTATGACGTCAATATCGGCAAGATCCAGCGTGAATTGGGCTGGCAACCGCGCCAATCTCTGGCATCAGGTCTCTTGAAAACGGTGGAGTGGTATATTAACCACCCCGAGTGGATCGAGGCAATCCATCAACAGCAGGATTACCAGAGCTGGCTGAACAAGAATTACACCCAACGCTAACCATGCAAGCAGGAGGGGAGAGATGAAAGGGATCATCCTGGCAGGCGGCAAAGGCAGCCGGTTGTACCCATTAACCACTGCCATCAGCAAGCAATTGCTTCCGGTTTACGACAAACCGATGATTTACTACCCGCTTTCGATGCTGATGCTGGCGGGCATTCGCGACATCCTGATCATCAGTACCCCCGAAGCATTGCCAGCTTTTGAAGTACTGCTGGGCGATGGCAGCCAGTGGGGTCTCCAATTCGAATACGCCGCTCAGCCCAGCCCGCGCGGCCTGGCAGATGCGTTCCTGGTACGATCAGAGTTCATCGCCGGCGAGCCTGTCTGCCTGATCCTCGGAGACAATATCTTCTTCGGCCAGGGACTGCCTGCCAAACTACGCAGCGCCGCCCAACTTCAGGACGGCGCCTTAATCTTTGCTTACCCGGTGCGCGATCCAGAACGCTATGGCGTGGTCGAGTTCGACAGCTCTGGGAAAGCGCTCAGTATCGAAGAGAAGCCCGCTCAGCCACGCTCACATTATGCCGTGCCCGGGTTGTATTTTTACGATCCCAAGGTCGTCAATATTGCCTCCAATTTAAAGCCATCCCCACGCGGCGAGCTGGAAATCACCGATGTGAATCGGGTTTATATGGAACAAGGCGAGCTGAAAGTAGAGGTGATGGGCCGTGGGATCGCCTGGCTGGACGCTGGGACCCATGAATCCCTCCTGCAGGCAGCGATGTTTGTCCAGGCGGTGGAAGATCGCCAGGGGATGATGATCTCTTGCCCGGACGAGATCGCCTATCGCATGGGTTATATCGATGGCGATGGCCTGCGCCGCCAGGCGAAAATATATCAGGGCAACCAGTATGGTGCCTATCTTCTGCAACTTCTGGACAGCGAGTCACCTTCACCCCGCGAGGTAAACTGAGTGGCAAATAAGATCTTAGTCCTGGGAAACACCGGGCAGCTGGGTTGGGAGCTACAACGGACTCTGGCGCCGCTGGGCGAGGTGATTGGTTACGATTACCCTGCGATCGACCTCTCCCAAACTGACTCCATCCGCCAGGTAATCCAGCAGGTCCAGCCCCAGATCATCGTCAATGCCACAGCCTATACTGCGGTAGACCGGGCCGAGAGCGAGCCAGCACTGGCCCTGGCTATCAACGGGATTGCACCGGGTCTTCTAGCAGAGTTCGCCGCAGGGCTGGGAGCCAGCCTGATCCATTATTCGACGGACTATGTCTTTGATGGTTGCAAAGGCAGCCCTTACATCGAAACGGATTTACCCAACCCATTGGGCGTTTATGGCAGCAGCAAGCTGGCTGGCGAGAGGGCGATCTCGCAGATAGGTGGCGCGTATCTGATCCTGCGCACCAGCTGGGTTTACAGCA
>JAJZSS010000169.1:0-3261 GCA_021849525.1 Chloroflexota bacterium | reverse complement strand
ACCTCGGCGCGCATGCTGGCAGAGATCACCGCTCTGCTCCTGGCAAAGGCAGCTTCCCACCCTGCTCAGTGGATCGAGGAACGAGCAGGAATCTACCATCTGGCTGGTAGTGGGATTGCCAGCCGCCTGGAATGGGCGCAAGCCATCCTAGAGCTGGATCCCCACCCGGCAGAACAAATAACCCGGAAAATAGAGCCAGTGCTCACAGCAGATTTTCCCACGCCGGCTCAACGCCCACTCTATTCCGCATTGAATTGTGAGCTCTTTGAGCAGGTTTTTGGGCTGCGCCTGCCAGATTGGCGCGAAGCATTAAAGCTCACCCTGGATCAAGGCTAGGCACAGATCGATCAGGCATCCTGTGACTTACGAATATAACTCAGCCAGCCTAAAACCGCCATTTATTCGCGAATTCCTGGAGCTCTGGCAGTACCGCGATTTACTGCGCCTGCTGGTGAGCAACAGCATTAAAACGCGCTACAAGCGCTCCACCCTGGGCATCCTGTGGACCCTGCTCAATCCACTCCTGAACACTCTGGTGCTGTCGATAGCATTTCAGGCGATCATGCGCTTCGATGTCGAGAACTACACAATCTACCTGCTGGTCGGATTGCTTGTCTGGACATTCTTTTCCCAGACCACTTCTCACTCGATGAATACATTGATCTGGGGCAGTAACCTTTTGAAGCGCATTTACGTCCCCCGCACGATTTTCGCGGTCTCAGTTGTGGGCAACGGATTGATCAATTACCTGCTTTCCCTGATCCCCCTGGCGATCATCATGCTCTTTATGCGCCAACCCTTCACGCCCGCTCTGCTGTTCCTTCCCCTGGCAATTCTGTTACTGGCGATGTTCACTTTAGGGATTGCCCTCTTCATGTCCACCCTGGCTGTGTTTTTTGTGGATATTGTAGATATTTACGGAGTGCTTCTGTCGGCTCTGTTTTACCTGACACCAATTATTTATCCGGTCAGCGTGATCCCAGACCGCTTTCTGCCGCTGATTAATTTAAACCCGATGACCACCATGGTCAGCCTTTTCCGCTCTTTGATCTATTATGGCGAGCTGCCAGCCCTGTCCGTGACCCTGACAGCAGCTGCCCTGGCAGTCGTTTCCTTGACTGTCGGGTGGTGGGTTTTCACCAAGCGAGTGGATGAATTTGCTTACCGTATCTGAACCGAAACTGATTGAACCGAACGGCAGCCCGATCATCGAGTTGAGCAACGTCTCGGTGCGCTACCGCGTTCCCCAGGAGCGCATCCCATCTTTAAAAGAATATGCCATCCGCTGGCTAAAAGGCCAGATCAATTACCAGGAATTTTGGGCGCTCCACGATATTGATCTCGAAATCCAGGGCGGGGAGGTTTTCGGGATTATCGGCCCCAATGGAGCCGGAAAGAGCACCCTCTTAAAAGTCGTCTCGCGCGTCCTCCGCCCCACCACCGGCAATCTGCGCGTCCGTGGACGGATCTCACCCCTGCTGGAGCTTGGCGCCGGATTTGACCCCGAGCTGACGGGGCGGGAAAATGTCTATCTTAATGGCGCGATTCTGGGTTACTCAAAAGCCGAAATTGACGAATGTTTTGACCAGATCGTTGAATTTGCCGGGCTGCCTGAATTTATCGATGCGCCAGTCCGCACCTACTCAAGCGGGATGTACGCCAGGCTGGGCTTCTCCGTTGCCACGATGAAACGACCCGAGATCTTGATTGTTGATGAGATCCTGGGGGTCGGCGACGCCGAATTCCAGACCAAATCCTATGAACGCATCCAGAGATTCCAGGGTGAAGGCACCACGATTCTGCTCGTCTCGCACAGCCTGGACCGTGTCAAAGAATTATGCGCCCGGGCTATCTGGCTCGATCATGGTAAGATCATTGCCCGCGGCCCGGCCGACCAGGTTGTAGACCAGTACCTGGGCCAGGTAACTGGCGTCGAGCGCAAGCGGCTGCGTGAAGCGAGCCAGCAGCCGCTTTCCCCGGCCAGCCAGTGGGGTGACCAAAAAATAACCTTATCCAATATCTGTCTCTATGATGGGAACGGTCAGGAGCAGACGATCTTCCAGACCGGTGATACATTAATTCTGCAGATGGATTACCTGGCTCATCAAGAAATATCGTCGCCGGTATTTGGCGTCGCAATACACCGCCAGGATGGCGCCCATGTCACCGGTCCAAATACAGCCCTGGCCCACTTTGAGATTCCCAGTGTCGCAGGTAAAGGCCGGATTACTTTCAAGATTCCATTTTTACCGGTCCTCGAAGGCCTGTACCAGTTTTCTGTAGCCGCCACCAACCACGAAGATACCGAAATGTTTGATTATCACGACCGGGTCTACCCATTTCGGGTGATCAATCGCGGCGGGAAAATCCAGGAGCCCTACGGGATGGTCACCGTAGCCGGCGAGTGGTCACATCAAAAACTCGATTGACGGAATAATGTCTGCAACCGAAATACCCCAGACGCAAACAAATAATCCCGCTAAACATCCCGAAGACCTGGCGAACCTGGAACGCGAATTGGGTTATTATTTCGAGGACAGATTCCAGAATGATCGAATCTTCTTAAGTGGAACGGATAGCCAGAACATGGCGCAGAATCTCCGCCAGCGCGGTCTGCAAACCTGGTGTGAGGCTGATGCCAATCCTGGAGGAAAATTTGATCTGCTTGTCTGCTTGAATCCCGAGCCAGAGCAGATGGCAATCCTGCCACAGTTGAGCCAGGATTACGATGCGGTCTTACTGGCCTGGGATGCCCGACTCTGGTTCTTTAAAACTGAGCTGATTGATGAACCTGAGCGCTCGCTGAGCTGGTTTGCCCAATCATACCTCTACCCCGATCCTACCCACCGCCCTCAAATATCAAATTTCCATACAATATTTCTACGTAAAACAAATTCTCAAAACCCCGCCAGCCTGGCAGCAGCATATGAGCGCCTGCTCTGGCAGCGCAATGCTGAAATCCAGGCTCGCCGCGATCTGCTGGTCGATATGCGCGATGAGCTATCCGTAAATGGCTTTGACACTGCCCAAATTCAGGTTCGTCTGAATGAGATGGAACGGCTCCGCCAACAAAACGAAGAACTCAAACGCGCGTATCAGGAGATCTACAACAGCCGGAGCTGGCGCCTGATGCGACGCCTGCATCCTGTACGCCAGCGAATTTTTCCGACTGGCAGCGGGCGTGAGCGTTTAGCCAAATCACTTTTCAGGGGTCTGATTTTGCTATTTAAAGAGGGTAATCTTCCGTATCAGGACAAGATC
>JAJZSS010000168.1 GCA_021849525.1 Chloroflexota bacterium | reverse complement strand
AGGGGAGACTGGCGCAGTAAGACGGTATATAGCGCCGGTCCGCTGGCAGATTTATCTTCATTGAGAACGTCTTTACTGACTTTAGGGGTCGAAACCCGGGTGGCGTCGGCCGGCTTGAAGACCGGCTCGCCGGAGATGGGGGCGGGTTGGGCCTGGCGGGCGCTTGCCGGGGCAGCAACCATTGCCAGGACAACCAGAGTCGCCAGGATCCGGAATATCTTAGACTTCATAACAATCTCCTCGCAAATGAAAAGGTTGGGCGAAACCACCTGGCTGCAGAGAGGGAGCAATGGAAGCAGCCAACCAGGGAACGCCAGGGAAACTGCAACTTGCGCTGGTCACATCACTGAATGAATCACCTCCTGTAGCATGGTAAAACAATTAACTGGATAAAGTATAGGTTAACGGATGGAGCATAGGTTAACGGGCCTTCTGGCTGCAGCGCCGTGCGAGCTGGACGGCGCGCATGCTCAAAGGCCCGAATTAACGTACGTTACTATGATGCGTCTGACATTTCAAGCATTGGACCCCAAAACCCGGAATACCGATAAATTGCCGGGTGCGCGAATTAAGCGGTTGTTATTTTGAACTCCAGAATCTTGCAGCTTTGACACCAACTTAACGACGCAATCCACCATACGGATAATGGCACGGCCGGCTTTGGATATTAATTATGGGACCGGCGCAAGCTGAATGATAAACCCCCCGGCATTCAGACTTTATAAAAATACCACAAAACAGAGAATCCTGTCAAGAACATGTAATTTTGCGGACAATGGACAACCCTGATGACTGTTAACCTTCCGGATTGAAGACTGCGGGCAGTAATATTCGATATCCGGTTACCTGAATCGTAATCGAAGACGATCCAGCCCCGCCATCGTCATCGGTAACGACTACGGTGAGGGTGTACTCACCGGGGAGCAGATAATGGTGATAGAGGCTGAACTGATTTCCAGTCAGTACCAGCGGCTGGGGTCCGCTGCCATCGCCGTAATCCACCGTTGCCGTCCAGGTATCGGCGCCGGGATCGGTAAATAAGACACTCCGGGTGAAGGTCTCGCCGGTGAACAGGCTGGGAGTTTCACCCAAATCAAATGCGGGCCGAGGCAGCATAGCCTGGAACCCGGCCCCAATGCCTGGGTAGAGGGACACAGAGTCTGGTTAACAGCTGAGAGATAACCGGCGCTCAATCAACTCAGGCGTTTTTTGCAGTTCGGGCAGATCGATTCGTAACTGCGCACCACGAAGCCGCAGTTCCGGCAGGTGCGGGGCTGGGCATCACCCAGGGGAGCACCGCAAGCCACGCACACGCTTTCGCCGACCGGATTGGCAGCCCGGCAGTAGCTGCAGACCACCCGCCGTAGGCGCTCGGAAAGCTGCTGCCCGGCGCCAGCGGCGCGGGCGGTTTGATCGATCACCGACCACACGTTTTCGACCAGGTTGAGATTTTCGACGTCCTGGGCGACATCGTCGAGGCGGGAGAGCAGATTCCAGGGGTTGCGCCAGGCGGAAAAGGCAGTCAACCCCAGGCTGGCGGCGATACTAAGCCAGGACTGGCGGCCTAATACAACGGCGATGCCATCCGCTACTTTCTGGATATGCACAGTGAGGGCGGTATCCCCACCCGACATTGCGGGACGGCGAGAAGCGATCTGTACGACCACCTGCTCAGCGGAACCGAACTGCTGGGCGTGCAGGTTGCCGCGGTTGAATTCGCCTACCAGGGCGCGCCCGAGCTGGTTGGGTGTCAGCTCGCCGTGATAAATGCGCGGGGCAGTAGGAGGCTCACTTGCAGGGAATGATAAACTGGTTTTCATATTGTCTCCGGCGCTATGGATTATAATCGGTAGGGCGTCGAACGTGGAGGTTTAATGAAAGGTTTCAAGTTTGGCGGGATCTTTGGGGTTCTGCTGGCCGCCCTGGCACTGCTGGGGCAGATCAGCGGGGCCAGCGCCCAGCCTGTGGCGCAGATTCCAACCGTCGATATCGCGACCGTGACCGGCACCCCCTCCGGGGCGATGGCGGTGGTCAAGGTTGGCGAGCAGGACCAGATCAATGTGCGCTCCGGGCCGGGGACCAGCGGGTACGATATTATCGGCGTGCTGGTGGTGGGCCAATCTGTCCCGGCATTGGGGCGCAGCGTGGGCGGAGACTGGGTGCAGATCGCTTACCCAGGCGCTCCGAATGGAGTGGCTTGGGTGTATTCACCGCTGGTCGATCTGACCGGGCCGGTGCCGATCGTAGAGCCGCCGCCGACGCCGACCCCGCGCACGACTCCGACCATCGACCCGACCCTGGCGGCCCAATTCCTGGTGGATATTCAGCCCACCCGGCTGCCAACATTTACCCCGCCGGCGCCGGTGGTCCAGCCGACCTTTATCGCCAACAGCGGGCAGGCAGCGGCGCCGGGACGGATTCCGATGGGGATGCTGATCGTTACTATGCTGGTGGTGGGATTTTTCGGGATGCTGATCTCGATCCTGAGCGGCAGGTAGATCTTAGAAGATTCTGTGGCCTGATAGACACAGAAAACCCCAGGGGTTGAAATCCTGCGGATTTCTTGAGACCCCTGGGGTTTTGCAATTAACCAGGATTGTAAATTGGAGAATGGAGTGTTAGCCGCAACCGCAGCCGCTGCCGCAGCCCGAGGCTGTTTCAGAGCTGGCGGCGCTGCCGTCTTTGGCCTTGAAGGAGCTGCCGCAGCCGCAGGAGGAGAGGGCGTTCGGATTTTCGATCTTGAAGCCGCCGCCCATCAGGTTCTCTTCATAATCTACGGTAGCGCCGCGCAGGTAGTCGATGGATACTTCGTCGACCACCAGCTGCACCCCGTGCTGGGAGAATTTCAAATCCTGCTCGCGGATATTGTTCTCGAGCGCCATCCCGTACTGGTAGCCGGAGCAGCCGCCGCCAGAGATAAAAACTCGCAGGGCATAGCCTTCCAGGTTGCGCTTGGCAAGCAGATCACTAACAGCCTGGGCCGCAGCGGGGGTCAGGCTGATGGTTTCGGTTTGAATTTGTTCGTTAAGCATGGTTTTCACCTCGTTTCGGAGATACCGTACCCGGTAATATTGACCAATTCTATCAAGTTATTAAACTCCCGTCAACCGTGGAAAATGTCACACAAAGATGTGACAATGATCCTAAATCACTTCATTTTCAAGCAGTTTCTTCACCGAATCGATTTCAGGTCCCCACCAGGCATCGCCGGGCTGGTAGGCCACCTGCTGGCGGATGAGGCGGTGAGCGCGGCTGGCGCCGGTTCCTAACGTGGCCTCAGGCATCTGACGTAAGCGCAGGTCGATGGCGCGCGCCGCACAGTACAGCTCGATCGCCAGTACATGGCGGGTATTCTCCAGCACGCTGCGGGCATGGCGGGCAGAGGTCATCGAATTGGCGTTGTGGTCCTCCTGCTCGGCGGAGGTGGGCAGGGAATGGACCGAATCGGGGTGCGCCAGGGCCTGGTTTTCCAGCACCAGCGAGGCGGCGGTGTACTGGGGCATCATCATCCCCGAATTCAGGCCGGCGGCTTCGGGGGAATCGACCAGCATGGGTGGCAGGCCGGTGTTGAGCTTGGAATCCGTCATCCGGAAAATGCGGCGTTCGGCGATGGCGGCGACCTCGCTCATGGCGATCGCCAGGTAATCCAGGGCAAAACCGACCGGCTCGCCGTGGAAATTGCCGCCTGAGATGGCTTCTGTGGGACCAAAGAGCAGGGGGTTATCGGTGGCGGCATTGATTTCGCGCCCAATTACATCTTCGGCGAAAACCAGGGTATCGCGGGCGGCGCCCTGGACCTGCGGCGCGCAGCGCAGCGAGTAGGCATCCTGGACGCGGTGGGCGGCATCCAGCAGGGTGCTGCCCTGGGTGAGCTGGCGGATGCGCCCGGCAACTGCGATCTGGCCGGGGTGGCGGCGGGCGGCGTGCAGGCGCTCATCAAAGGCAGCCGAGACGCCCAGCATGGCTTCCAGGCTCATTGCCAGGCTGACCTCGGCGGTATCCAGCAGGTAGGCGGCATCGTGAACTGCCAGGGCTCCCAGGGCGGCTGAAAAGGTGGCTCCGTTGTTGGCGGCCAGGCCTTCCTTGGGTCCCAGCACCAGGCGCGGGATACCGGCGGCTGCCATGGCGGCTTTTCCGCTCAGGCGTTGGTCCTGGAACTCGGCGTAGCCGGATTCCGCCTCGCGATCGGCGGCGTCGGTGGAGAAGACCAGCGCCAGGTGGGAGAGGGGCGCCAGGTCGCCGGATGAACCGAGCGAGCCCTGGGAAGGCACCCCCGGGGTGACGCCGCGGTTGAGCATTTCCAGCAGGGTTTCGACCAACTCGGGGCGTACGCCGGAATAGCCTGCCGCCAGGGTATTGGCGCGGATCAGCATGGCAGCCCGCACCACTTCGCGCGGCAGCTCCGGCCCGGCGCCCACGGCATGCGACAGGATCAGGTTGCGGCTCAGGCGAGCAGAATCGGCGGGTGGGATGCGCTGGTCGGCAAAGATGCCGAAGCCGGTGTTGATGCCGTAGACCGGCTCGCCGGCGGCGACCATCTGGCTGACCCAGACGTGAGAGGTCAACATACGCTGGCGGGCATCTGCGGAAAGGCTGGCCGGCTCGGCCTGGCGGGCGACGGCGACAATGGCTGCGATGGTGAGGGTATTGCCATCAATCTGGATCATTGAGGTAAATTTCCTTGATATTACTGGTTAAAAAATGGCAGAATTTGATTAAAGCGACAGATTTATTACTCGAAAGAATTTTCAAAAGAAGAAATGACCCAGGATCACTGCCGTCAGGGTGGTGGTGAAGTTATCGATATCCCGCAGAGGGAGCGACTCGACCAGGGTGGCGGCCAGCGAGATCACCAGGAGCGGTAAAAAGGCATCTGCCAGCGTGCCGGAGAACTCACCGGCGGCCAGGAAAATACCCAGGATCACCGTCGAAAAGACCAGCCCGCCCAGGAACATCGCCAGGGCGCCGGACAGGGTTTTGGTCGGATTCCAGGGGATGGGTGCGCTTTTGATCCGCCGCCCAACCACATCCGCCAGACCGTCGCCGCCGCACATCACCATCAATCCCACCAGCCCGATGGGTGTATCTTTCCAGTACAGGATGGTCAGGGCGACGAAAACGATGCCGTAGATCAGGGGTCCGCGCAGGATCTCGCGCCGGTCGCCAGTGCGGGAGAGGGCCTGCACCGCGGCCGGGTCTTTGATGATCCCGGCGCCGACCAGGAAGAACTGGGCGGTGATCAT
>JAJZSS010000167.1 GCA_021849525.1 Chloroflexota bacterium | reverse complement strand
TCTTGCCGGACTGCTGGCTGTTACCGCCGGATTTTACCTGCCTTACCTGCCAACGACCGACACATTTGGCCTGGTGATGCTCCTGGGAGGGGGTTTTTTGCTTTTTAGTCTTTTGCTGGAACAGACGCGCCCTGGAGATCAGCCGCGCTGGAAATCTCTGGGCTTCGCCTTGGGTTTGGGCGTGCTGGCAGGGCTGATGCACCTGGCCCGCGCCGATGGCTTGCTCTGGCTGGGAGTGGGGGGGCTGGCGCTCCTCTGCTTGCCGGATACGACCTGGCGCCAGCGCTTGAGCCAGCTTGGCCTGCTGGGATTGGGTTATTTACTGGTCATGGGTCCCTGGATGGCGCGTAACGTTTCGATCTTCGGTTCAGTTTTATCGGCTGGCGGTTTGCGTCCGCTGTGGATCACTACCTATGATGAGCTCTACACGTATCCTGCCAGCCAGCTTACCCCGCAGCACTGGTTGGCTTCTGGTCTGCCTGCCTTGCTCGGGGTGCGCTTGAAAGCCCTGGGTGTGAATCTACAGAGCTTACTGGCAGTGCAGGGCGAGATCTTCCTTTTACCGCTGATGCTTGCCGGCCTTTGGCAGCTGCGCCGGGAGTGGGCGGTACGCCTCGGCGTGCTGGCCTGGCTGTTGGTCCTGGGAGTGATGACTCTGGTCTTTCCCCACCAGGGCTGGCGGGGCGGTTATTTCCATTCGGCGGCAGCGCTCCAGCCATTATTATGGGCAGTCACTCCGCTGGGTTTAAGTACGATCGTCCGCTGGGCGGGCGAAAAGCGTAAATGGAATATATCCCAGGCCGAGTATGTTTTCGAAGTGGGAATGCTGATCCTGGCAGCCGGATTCAGCCTGGTTTTTTTGGCCGGGCGGGTCTTTGGGTCAACGCCGTCCACCGCGAGTACACAGCCCGGCTGGGATGCACCCGCAGAACGCTATTCTCGCATCGGTGTGTTCCTGCAAGCGCTTGGCGTTCCTGAAGATGCTCCGCTGATGGTCAATAATCCGCCGGGCTTTTACCTCGCAGCTGGGCGTCCTTCCCTGGCGGTGCCGGATGGCTCACCGGAAACCTTAATGGCCGTTGCCCAGCGCTACGGCGCCTGCTGGGTACTCCTGGAACCTGATCACCCGGCGGGGTTGGCGGCTCTGTTCGCCGGACCAGACACGGTCCCCGGTCTGGCTTATGTCGCGCAACTAGAAGATGCGCATTTGCTGCAGGTATCCGGCTGCATCCCGCGTCCGGTAGTAGTGACCTCGCGATGACAATGAACTCACCCTCTGACCCTGCCCGCCGCTGGCCGTTATGGCTCGATGTGGCTCTGGCTTTACTCCTGGCCGCGGTCTCGTTAGGCGTTTACCTGGGATTTTCAGCGGCAACTTACAGGCTGGGTTTTCCGTTGGACGATGCCTGGATTCACCAGACCTATGCCCGTAACTTGGGCGAGCTGGGTGAATGGTCTTTTGTCGCCGGGCAGCCGTCAGCTGGCTCCACCGCGCCACTGTGGTCGGCCTGGCTGGGGATTGGCTACTGGCTGGGTGAGCTGCTCCATATTTCACTGGCACCTTATTTCTGGACCTTCCTGACTGGCTGGTTGTTGCTGGCTGGAGTAGGGCTGGCCGGGGGGCGGTTTATGCAGGCACTGCTGCCGGAGCAGGTATGGATTCCGCGCCTGGCAGCAGCTTTGCTCATCCTGGAATGGCATCTGGTGTGGGCAGCCGGCTCTGGTATGGAGACTCTGGTCAGTGCGCTGATCGCCCTGTGGGTGCTTGGCTCCCTGGCCAACCCGAATCCGCATTGGTTGCGGCTGGGTCTGGTGATCGGGTTGAATGTCTGGGTGCGCCCCGATGGCCTGACCTTGCTGGGACCGGCACTGCTCGTCCTGTGGTTTGTTGAGCCGGATCTCCTGGCGTGCGTGCGAGCCGGTAGCCGCCTGCTGGCAGGTTTCCTCTGCACCTTTGCCCCCTACCTGGTTTTCAACTATGTTCTGGCGGGGAGCTGGTGGCCGAATACGTTCTATGCCAAACAGGCCGAATACGCAGCCCACCAGACCTTCCCCATCGGGCAGCGCTATCTCAGCCAGCTCGGTTTACCGCTGGTCGGGGTAGGAGTGCTGCTCCTGCCGGGCTTTCTGGGTTTACTCTGGCAGGCTTTCAGACCGCGGCGCTGGCCGGTGCTGGCGGCAGCTGCCTGGTTTCTGGGTTATCTCCTGATGTATGCCTGGCGCCTGCCGGTGACCTACCAGCACGGGCGGTATATCCTGCCTGCCATGCCGGTATATTTCATACTCGGGCTGGCGGGTCTGGGGATCTGGCTGCGCATAGATGAAGCATCAGCCTGGCGCCGTGTATTTGAGCGCGGCTGGGCGCTGGCCGTTGCCCTCGTCCTGGCGGGATTCTGGCTGCAGGGAGCGCAGGCGTATACCAGGGATGTGGCCGTGATCGAGACCGAGATGGTTGCAGCTGCTGAATGGGTGAATGAAAATACGCCTCCCAATGCCCTGATCGCGGCCCATGATATCGGCGCCCTGGGCTACTATGCTCGCCGCCCCTTGCTGGATCTGGCTGGCCTGGTATCCCCGGAAGTGATCCCTTTCATCCGGGATGAAACGCGCCTGGCGCAGTACCTGGATGCCCAGGGTGCAGGGTATCTGGTTACTTTTCCAGGCTGGTATCCAGAACTGGTTGCCGGGCGGGAGCCGCTTTATTCCAGCAGAGGCAGCTACAGCCCTGCTCTCGGTGGAGAAAATATGAATGTCTACCGCTGGCCTTGAAAATTCCGGACAGGCAGCCAGTTAACAATCTTGTTTGCTTTGCGTGATTAAGCAGATGCTCCTGTGCTATACTCAGCACGGTTGCACAGGCATTGTTGCAGGAGGATGTGTATGGAAAACCAAACCGAGCCGGGAAAATGGGAATTGCTCCATAACGAGCTCCAGACAGAATTGGACCAGTATAAGCGCGAATTGAAAGAGATCGCCTTGATGCTGGAGCAAAGCCAGTTGGAAGTGAATAAACTTGCCCAGCGCAATGCTTCAATCACTGCGCATATGCAGCAGGTGCAGACACAGTTCGAGAGCCTGCCGCGCGTCGATATCCGCATGACTTACGACTCCGCCCTGGATGCCCAGCAACGCCTGTTCGTGATGCGCGGGCAGCTTGAAAAGCTGCAAAATGATCAAAACCACATGAATCACCATGTCGCGACCCTGGAAAAAATGATCCAGCTCATGGAAGGAGGGGGGCACCCGAAAGAAAATCGGATGCGCGGCGCGGGCGATTCCGCCTTTACGGTCGAGCGCATTATCCAGGCTCAGGAAGCCGAGCGCCAGCACCTTTCCCGTCAGATGCACGATGGCCCGGCGCAGGCCCTTTCTAACTTTATCCTGCTTACCGAGATTGCCATGCGTTTATTCGATATGGATCAGGCCAAGGCGCGAGAAGAGCTGGAAAACCTGAAGGCCGCCGCCACCGGCACCTTCCAGAAAGTGCGCGACTTTATTTTTGACCTGCGCCCGATGATGCTGGATGATTTGGGTCTGATGCCTACCCTGAAACGCTATGTGGAAGCCTTTAAAGAGCAAACCGGGGTGGATGTCCGTTTTTCGATGACCGGGATGGAACGCCGGCTGGAATCTTATCAGGAAGTGATGATTTTCCGGGCAGTGCAGGAGCTGTTGGGGAATGCTGCCCATCACAGCCAGGCTTCACAGGTCAAATTATCGATGGATATGGGTGAGAATGCTGTCAAGCTGGTTGTGGAAGATGACGGCAAAGGTTTTGACACCGATCTTATGGAAGATCGCCCTGGGCTGGGCTTGAAGCTCATCCGCGAGCGGGTGGAAATGATGAATGGGTACATGGATATCACCAGTGACGCCGGACAGGGTACGCGAGTGATTTTTCAGATCCCGGCTTCCAATACCTTGACGGGGGTCAGCTAATAACTGTATAATTGCAAATGTATTGTGCATTGTAATGGATTGTATACAAATTGTATTGCAAAAATCGTGATCATTGCAGAACTGTAAGGCTTTTTTAGCTCCTAACCTATTGCTTTTTGCCAGAAACATCTCTATAATACGCTTAGCTTCGAAAATGAAACTGAAGCAGAACGCAGAACAAGGAAGGAGGTGGAAACCATGTTGTTCGCTCCTAAGGAAAAGGGTCAGGGTCTTGTTGAGTACGCGTTAATTCTTGTGTTGGTCGCGATTGTTGTAATCGTCATTCTCTCCCTGCTCGGACCCGCCATCGGTAATGTGTTCAGCACTATCTTCCGCGCCATCTAGTCTCACTTAAGAGACGGCTGACAACCAAAATCATCATCAATCTCAGCGAATAATGGCCTTTCTGCAATGGAAGGCCTTTATTCGTTTAAGGGGTAACATGCAGGGCCTAACGATTTTGTGATGCAACGAATTGCCAGCAGGTATAGCAACCTGCCTCAGAATCAGGTACACTCAACCATAATGAGTTATGTTGGCCAGGCTATTCGGGTTAATTATTTGCAGTAATAAATGAAGATCGAAAAGTAACCTGTAATTTTGTTAGCTATGCTTGACGAGACCCAAAAAGTGGGTTAGATTTGCATTTACGACAAATTCTGTAATTTTTTATTAAAACGGAGGCCGTCATGCGTCGTGGGCGAGTTTTAATCTATCTGGCATTAATCCTGATCCTGGGACTGGTTGCCGTCTTTGTGGTGTATCAAAAATTCCTATCGCAACCCACCACACCCACCGTAGAAAATACCCCACCGCCCGTGGAAATGGTGGATGTGGTTGTGGTCGCCCAGCGTGTACCCCGCGGCGGCCTGATTGAGGATCCATTCCTGTCTGTCGTCCAGATCCCACGTGACCTGGCGATGCAGGGCATGTTCACCAATAAAAACGAAGTCATTGGACGCCAGGCAAAATTTGACCTGGAGGCGGGTATCCCCCTTACCAGTGGGATGCTGGTCACCAGCGCAGAACAGCTCTCGGCGGCCGGGTCGAACGCTGCTTTGCAGGTGCCGCGCGGTATGGTGGCGGTATCTATCCCCACCACCCGCCTGGCAGCGGTTTCTTATGCCCTGGAGCCTGGTGACCATGTCAATGTTATCGTTTCCTTGCTGATCAACGACCTCGACCAGGATTTCCAATCCCTCATGCCCAACCAGGCTACGTACGTGGTTGCGCCTGGCTCGGGTACTTTCGGTGGGGATAGCGCTTCAGCCGGGGCTGGCGAAGGCGGTGCTGCTGCCTCTGGGACAGG
>JAJZSS010000166.1 GCA_021849525.1 Chloroflexota bacterium | reverse complement strand
GATGGAAGCTGCAGAGTGTAGCTCAGGTTCAGGCTCACCTGTTCTCCCGGGGCCAGGGGCTGGGGGAGATTCAGGCGCAGGATGGCATTTTCCCATGTGTAGACAGCATCGGCTGCGGAGCTAACCCAGGCGAGTTTATCCAGGTGGAAGGTTCCGGGGTAATAAACGGCATCGACCATCATGACCAGCTCGGTAAGGGTATCGGCGGATGAATTGGCATAGTCGATCCGCTCGTCGACCTGGAGCAGGTGCGCGGCGTAATTCAAAGTGGCGGTGATGGTGTAATGCGGAAGCGGGATAGTCGCTGGTTGTTCAGGCGTCAACGATAAACTGGGGGTAGTTTCAGGCGTGTTGGGAATGGGTGTTGGCTGTATGCCTGGTGGGGTATCCGGGGTGTTGGTCCCGGCGGCAGCTGCGGCTAGGGTTTCGCTGATACCTGGCTCGGGGTTGGATGCACCCGGTAACTGCACCTGTGCTGAGCAGGCAGAGATTAGCAGCGCCAAAACGACAGCCGCGAGAACTACGGGCAGGCAGAGCTTTGAAACCAGGCCTGGGATGCGTGCTTTCATGTGAGGATCTTTATCCCCCCAACATTTGGTCACGCACAGCCTGGTAGAGCGTCTCCGCTTTCAGCTCATTCAAGGTGTAGCAGGGGGATTTCAGGTGATCTGCCAGAGCCTGAGCCAGGCCCTGATCGAAGGCAGCATGCTCCATATTGATTACCACGCAGCGGATATCGTCGTCGGCGATTTGATCGGCCAGATGGTGGGATTCGTCCTGCGGGGGGAGATTGCTGAGGGAGACGTTCCCGGCGCCATCTGTCAGGAGGATGATGAGCGGCATGACATCGGGATGCATGATGCGCTCGCGCTGGATGACCTGGTGGGCAAGCAGCAGGCCGGCTGAAAGCGGAGTCTTCCCGCCAACAGGGATATCGGCCAGGGCACGCTGCGCGAGCTGGATGGAATTGGTAGGGGAGAGGATCAGTGTGGCGCGATCCTTTTGAAAGACGACCAGACCAACCCGATCCCGGCGCTGGTAGGCATCGGTCAGCAGGGATAATATGGCGCCTTTGGTAGCCTGCATGCGCTCGGCTACCGCCATGGACCAGGAGGCATCCACCACGAACAGAACCAGGTTGGCGGCTTTGGTTACGCGGACTTTACGCTGGAAATCGCTCTTCTGAACGGCAAAGGCGACCAGCTTGCGCTGCTCCTGGCGTTCTTTCTGGTAGGGGGCGGCAGCGCGCAGCGTGGCGTCAAAAGCCAGATCGTTGGTCTTGCCCATTGCGGGGCGAGCCTGGATATAGTGGCCGCGCTTGCGGTCGGTGTGGGTCTGAGAATGGCGCCCGCCGTGACGGCGAGTGATGCGGTCCAGGGGATTGGACAGGCGGCGAGGGACAAAGGGTGCGCCGACCCTGATCTTTTCTCCGCCGTCCCACCAGTTGGCAGTCCCGGTGTCGAAAACATTCTGAGGGGATGGCTCAGAAGCAGTCTGTTTGCTCTCGTCAGATTCCGCGACCTGTATTTCGCGGTTCAGGCCTTTTTTTTTTCGTCGGAAGGTTCCTGTACCGGCTGAGTCTCGGTTTCCTGGGAATGATCGATGGCGCCTTCCAACTGCTCGATGCGCTCCTGGAGCTGTTCCATGGTGATCTCTACCTGATGGAAGGGGCCGCGTTTGATGCGGTGGGGCAGGGCGAGCTCGGCGGCAAGGGCAATATCGCGGTCAGCAATGTTGCGCCGATTCTCGAAGGCAGCATGGGCGCGGGCGGTTTTGAGGATTACCAGGTCGGAGCGATGCCCGTCTACGTTCAGGGAGGAGGTGAGGGCGGCAATCGCCAGCAGGTCGCGGCTGGTATGGGTGACCTGGTCAAGCACCTGGCGGGCGTGCTCGATCTGCTGGGAAAGCTCCTGCTCGCGAGGCAGCCAGTTTTGCTGGAAGGCGTCGGGATCGGCTTCGAAAGCCAGATTGCGTTCCATAATCAAGACACGCTCGCGGGCTTCGCGGATGCCGCGGATCTCTACCGAAAGGGCAAAACGGTCCAGGAGCTGGGGACGCAGGTCGCCTTCTTCAGGGTTCATGGTGCCGACGAGGATAAAGCGGGCGGGGTGGGAGAAGGAGATACCTTCACGCTCGACGATATTGCGACCCATCGCAGCCGAATCCAGGAGCAGATCGACGACATGATCGTCCAAGAGGTTTACTTCATCAATATACAGGAGACCACGGTTTGCAGCGGCCAGGACGCCCGGCTCGAAATGGCGCTCGCCTTTTTGGATCGCCTTTTCGATGTCCAAGGTGCCAACGACACGATCTTCCGTGGCGCTAACCGGCAGGTCGATAAAGCGGATCTGGCGCATCGCAACCTGTAATTCTTTACCGGTTGCTTTCCATTCTTTGACCCAGTCCGACCAGGTATTCGGTGAATGAGGGTCGTCGTTAAAGGGGGAGTCGACAAACACTTCGATTTGAGGCAGAAGGGCAGCCATGGCGCGGGCTGCAGTGGACTTGGCTGTGCCACGCTCGCCACGAATCAGCACGCCACCGATGCGGGGATCTACCGCGTTCAAGATGAGGGCGCGTTTCATGCGCGCCTGGCCAACAATGGCAGTAAATGGATAAATCGGGAGCATTCAAAATCCTCTGTACACTTGATTTCGTGCGCAATCTACATCTTATCATAAAGGTTGCCAAGTTCCCTTTTCACCTTTATAATAACCAGTATATCTTAACCGAACCGGAGTACGTAATCATATGGACCAGAATAACGCCCCGCAAGGGCAAGAGGTTACACCCGAAGTTCCTCAGAACGCAGAAATCCCCAGCGAAACTCCAACTCAAGAGACGTTTTCGATGGAATCCCTGCTCGAGGAGCAAGGGTTAAACCTGGATTTCCCCACTCCTGGCGAAATTCGTGAAGGAATTATCGCCACCATCCGCGAGAACGAAATTCTCGTCAGCGTTGGCACCAAATCAGAAGGCGTGATCTCAGGCCGCGAACTGGAGCAGATCCCCGATCAAGAACGGGCGACTTTCCATGTTGGGCAGGAGATTGTTGTGTACGTTGTCGCTTCTGAAGACGCGAATGGTAATGTCGTGCTCTCCTATACCCGGGCGCGTGAAGAACGGGATTGGGAGAAGGTGGAAAAGCTCAAAGCCTCGGAGGAGATCTATCACAGCAAGGTTGTGGGCTACAACAAAGGCGGCTTGATCGTTCCTGTAGGTGGATTGCGTGGATTTGTTCCAGCCTCGCAGGTGAGCCTGGTGCGTCGTTCAGGCGCGACCGGCGAAACTCCTGAACAGCGCTGGGGCAAGATGGTGGGAGAATCGGTCGACATCCGGGTTATCGAAGTGGACCGCGAGCGCCGCCGGCTTATCCTTTCCGAGCGGCAGGCTTTGCAGGAGACGCGCGAGACCCTGAAGGAGCGTTTGCTGGACCAGCTCGCCGAGGGCGATATCCGCACCGGGCGGGTAACCAGCCTGGCCGAATTTGGAGCATTCGTAAATATCGACGGGGCGGATGGGCTTGTCCATCTCTCAGAGATTTCCTGGGATCGCATCCAGCACCCGAACGAAGTGCTCAGTGTTGGGCAGGAAGTAAAAGTCAAGGTGATCAGTGTGGACCAGGAGCGCAAGCGCATTGGGCTTTCGATCCGCCAGCTGCTGCGCGATCCCTGGTTGACCCGTGTGGAACATCTGAAAGAAGGGATGCTCATCGAGGGCAAGATCACGCACCTGACCAAGTTTGGCGCGTTTGCCAAATTGGATGAGGAACTGGAAGGTTTAATCCACATCTCCGAGCTCAGCGAGCAGCGTGTCACCCATCCCAAGGAAGTAGTACACGAAGGCGATGTAGTTACCTTGCGTGTGATCAAGGTCGATCCCGAACGGCGGCGGATCGGCTTGAGCCTGCGGAAGGTCGATTCGGCAGCCTACGCCGATTTTGACTGGAAGATGGCCCTGGCTGAAGAGGTTGGCAAGGTTGGTGAAGAGGAAGCCCCTGAGGCAACCGTATCTGAACCAACTGAAGAGCCGCCTGCGGTTGAGGATGCTCCCCTGGCAGATGAAGCCCCACTGGCAGAGGATACTCCACTGGCTGAGGAAACTCCGCCAGCAGAGGATGCCCCACCGGCAGATGATGCCCCACCCGTAGAGGATACTCCACCGGCAGAGGAATAATTCCAGTCGGGCAATGCTGAAAGCAGATCGCTACAAGGCGCACCCTGACCGGGTGCGCCTTGCTTTATCACCGGCAATAAAAGCCGGGATGGGTCTCTCTAAGAGTTACATTAACAAAGGATGGTTAGCAAGTGTGAAAAAGAGAACCCCACTCTAAATTCTGGTAGAATCCAACTGGATAAATCGACTCAACATCATGCGACTTATCCTCGTACCAGGAGGGAACGAGAACCCTGGACCCAGTGTTAACGTAGATGGTGGTACTGAAGAGATAAACGGTAGGAGGAAGTACCATGTCAGGCATGGAGAGATTCACACAACGGGCGCGCCGGGTATTAAGCCTGGCTCATCAAGAGGCTGAGCGGATGCGCCACAGTTATATTGGTACGGAGCACCTGCTCCTGGGGCTTATCCGGGAGGAAGGCGGCGTCGCGGGGCGCGTGCTGCGCGAGCTGGGCCTGGAGGCCGACCGGGTGCAGGAGATGGTGGAGCGGCTGACAACGACAGGGGATTACCAGGGTAGCAAGCTTGATCTATCACCCGGCACCCAGCAGGTGCTGGAGTATGCTGTTGAAGAAGCGCGCCGGATGGGGCACCACTACATCGGGACAGAGCATTTGTTACTCGGCCTGGTGCGTTATGGTGAGGGTATAGCGCTGGATGTGCTGCGCAAGCTGGGGGTTACTCCAGAGCAGATTCGCCGGCAAACCCGGCGGGTACTGCAAGAGGGTGGCACAGCCGCCAGCCAGGCGGCAAAAGCAGAGCCGGCGAAGACAGCGGGCAAATCGGAGCAGGCCAAGCCCAAAACACCCATGGTGGACCAGCTGGCAAGCGATCTGACCTCTCTGGCTGAGGAAGGCAAGCTGGACCCGGTGATCGGGCGGCAGATGGAGATCGAGCGGGTAATCCAGATTTTGGCCCGCCGCACTAAAAATAACCCGGCCCTGATCGGCGAGCCGGGTGTAGGTAAGACTGCGATCGTGGAAGGTCTGGCGCAGCGGATTGTGGAAGGCGATGTGCCGGGACCTCTGCTGGACAAACGCGTGCTGCAGCTGGATGTGGGCTCGTTGGTGG
>JAJZSS010000165.1 GCA_021849525.1 Chloroflexota bacterium | reverse complement strand
ACGAAAAGCGCTGGCTCGGGCAGCGCTGGAGGCTGGATATCATGGAATCCCAGATCGGCTGATAAATCCTCCTGCCTAGGAATATACCGTTCTGGGATTTCCTGGTCGATCCCGGTGGCCGCCCAGAGGACGCCAAAGAACTGCAGGCGCAGCCAATCACCCAGTGGCTTACGTTGACCGACCAATGTTTTTTGGAAGAAATTCGCCTCTATCAAACTGGGATCGTTTGGATTCAAGTTTAAATCATAAGCGTAGATGAGCTGGCGAACTGACGCAGGGTTATTCTGCAGAAGGGGAGGAAACAACTGTTTTGAGCGGGGAAAAGATTCTAAAGTGACCAGCCAGATAACTAGATCAGGCTGGTAATCCATCGCCTTTGACAAAATCAGCAAATCCTTGGTTAGGGACATGACAGGATAACCCAGGTTGTAAGCCCGTAATAGACGTCCATCTGGAGTTCTGAGCTGCAGCGCGTTCATGTAAGCTGCAAGGGTGTCTTCTGGCGGGAGGAGATACCCCCAGGTTGATGAATCACCGATAAGGATGACCCTGTACTCAGTGGATGATTTTGGCGACCCTGCCAGCTCGTGGGAGGCAAACATTGCCGGCTGGTTATAAAGGCTCAAGTTGTAGGCTGCGGCAGGGTTTTCACCATAGGGTAAACGAACGCGGCCTGGAACGAGTGCGTTATAGATCGACAGCTTGCCGAGAATTGGCAAGGGATCGAATAATGCCCAGAGCATGTTCAGAGCCAGGAACAGGAGACCGGCTTTGATCGCGACGCGGATCCAGAAATTGGAGGAGAGAGAGGATGCGGGGGTTGAATCCATAAATAAAACTTAAATCCCAAATAATTGACGAAATACAGTTAATGCCTGGGAGAAATCTGGCAATGCAAACCAGACCCAGCCCAGGGTGACAAAGTTGAAGGTGAGAAACCAGGAAAAAGTAGGAGAAACTTTTTGGCGCCAGGATGATATCGGAGCTTCGGTTACGCGAGTACGCTGCCAATCCAGCCAGCGATTGTGGATGAACAAACCAATGCCATGCCATACACCCCAGATCAGGAAATTCCAGGTAATGCCATGCCACAGGCCGATCAAGCCCATTGTGCTTACCTGAACTATCCAGATGATTGTCCAGGAAGGGAGTGCTATGAATCCACCCCGCAACGTACGCGTTAAGGAGTTGAAAAAGTAGGCTCGAAACCACTGGGCGAGAGTAATATGCCAGCTATTCCAGAAAGAGGTCATGTTGGTTTTCAAATAAGGGCGGTCAAAATTTTCGGGTAATTTAAGGCCAATCAGGCTGCCCAGGCCAATTGCGATATCGGTGTATCCGGAAAAGTCCAGATAAATTCTGAAACTGTAGGCAAATAAGATTAGCCACATCCAGCCTGGGGAGGTAATTTGGCTGGCATTGGTCTCATTCAGCGCGATAAGCGCCAGGGTATCGGCAAGTGCAAATTTCTTGAAGATACCCCATAGAATTCGCCATATTCCCAACCAGATTGGATTATGGGGATCAAATACCAGGGATACCTTTTGATTAACTGCCTGGCGCAGGTCAGCGCTAAAGCGTGCCAGACGATCGATTGGTCCGGCAGTGTACGTCGACCAGAACAAAGCGTAGGTCAGGTACTCATCTAACTCCATGGCTGGCAATCGGCCGGCACGGGCATCGCGTAAAGTATGCAGCAGGCGAAAGGCAAGATAGGAAAAACCCAACCAGCGGAGGTCGAAGGCGCTGGCGAGCCCCAACGGTTGACCGGATTGTGAGCGCAACGCTTCGCTGACGGCCTGGCCCAGTACCGGTGATTTGAGCAAAATAAAGAATATGATTAATAACAGGGATAGACTGTCCAGGAGCCAGGATCGGCGAATGACCTGCTGCCGGATCAGCAAAATGATAGTGAGACCAATGACAAGAAAAAGCCCAATCTGCCAGAAGGGTGGGGGACGAGTGGGTGTCAGGCAACAAAGTGGCTCGAGATACCGGGTAAGACCAACCGCAGCAATGCTGGCGGATGCTAACAACAAACCTTGCCAGCTTCTTTTCGTAAGTGGCTCGGATTTTTGAGAGGTCGCCCAACACAGTAGTGTGAGAAGAATGGAAACGGATGGAAACCAAAAATCGAGATTACGGATTGGGGTACCGGGTTGTAGCCAGTACAGAGCAAACAGGCTGGCAAGAAACCAACCCCATCGCCGCCAGGAACCTGGCAGCAAAATTATAGAGCCGATCCCGAAGCCGGCGAATACCAGGATTTGAATCAGAGTCATAGAAGAGAATTAAGATACTTAGAAACCCTGGTAGATCCATGCTGGAGCCTGGTCGGATGTAAGGATCAGGATCGTGATCACGATCAGGCAAAGGACAAGTGCATAGAGATTTTCGCGCGAGAAGAGCGAATGCCACATTTGATACATCCTGACTGGTTTAGCGGTAGCCGCACATGCGCCATTCGCTTCCTTCGTAGACTGCCAGGTAATGGCGGTCGGCAAGGTCTATCTCAAGAATCTCATTGCCATACGCTGCGCTGATTATCCCACTGCACGATACGATTGTCGCATCTCCGTCCTGCCCGCCTTCTGCACATTGGAGGTCTTTTAACTCGGCTTTCACCGCTCCGAAGGATTCTAGCTCTAGCTGAGCCTGGGTTTCCCAATCTGAGCAAGATGAATTTATCAGCTGGTCTGCTTCTTTGGCGATCAAAGCTTCGAAATAAGCCTGGATTCCCCCGGCGGCAGTTGCAGTTCCGTCGCCCCCTGAACATCCACTCAATAATAAAGCCATTAGGCTGAGCACAATACCCAGCTGGATTATAGACAACTTCATGAATACGCTCTCCGATATTGGGAAATGTTTCAAACTACGGGGTTAATTTTACCAAGAATAACCTCCGGATCGCGGATTCCCGATGTGCGAAAAATGATTGTGATGTAGGATGATAAAAACAGGCAAATTTAATCCGATTTTTAATTGGTTGATCTCGCACAAAACCTAAGCATACGGTATAATCGGGTTTCGTCCAGGACATGCCTGACTGGGCATTTTAGGATAATCCCCGGCTCAACGAAAAGGTTGGGTGGAAACTTAACGAGAGAGTAGGAAGTAAAATGACCAAGCGAACCTATCAACCAAAAATCCGCCGCCGTGTGCGCGTTCATGGTTTTCGAACGCGAATGTCTACTGCTGACGGACGCAAAGTATTGAAAGCTCGCCGGGCTAAAGGCCGCTATCGCTTAACTGTCACTATGAACAACCATGTCAAGAAAATCAACTGGAACGCTTAGTTGCAGCTTCTTGATGTAAATTCACCGGTACAGGCGCGGTGTTGAGCGTGGAGAAAAACCTGAGATTAGATTGTGAAACGCAGGTTCCGCCTGACAAAATCGACCGATTATCAGCGGGTGCGGCGGCTCGGGAAGTCTTATGCCCACCCGCTAATTGTGTTGATTGCCCTACCGAATGGAGAAACGGACACGCATTGGGGCATGGTGGCTGGTAAATCGGTTGGCGGCGCTGTTCAGAGGAATAGGGCCAAGCGTTTAATGCGTTCAGCCGGTGATAATGTAAGGAACCAGGTACAAAAGGGCTGGGATTTGGTCCTTATTGCCCGGCAGCCTTTGGTGAATGCGGAGTTCGACCAGGTTCAGAACGCCCTTGACGAATTATTACAGCGTGCCCGTGTGCTGCGAGATCTGAATGACGAGTAATATCCGGAATCACGAAACTGAAACCCAACCACATATTCATGAGCATGCTCATGCCGTTGAACCTCGTTTGCGCGATTTACCGGTGACGCTGTGGAATATACCTCGTTTTATACTCCTGGGCTTGATCCGATTCTATCAAGCCACATTTTCTAAGGCTCTACCGGCAGATACCTGCCGGTTTTATCCCACTTGTTCCCACTACGGATACCAGGCTATCTATAAATATGGCGTATTTAAAGGTGGTTGGCTGGCTACCTGGCGCATCTTACGATGCAACCCGTTCAATCCCGGGGGGATTGATCCAGTGCCGTAATGCGGTGGGGTGGAAATTAGAACAAATACGAACGGACTGATTGCATATGAAAAAAACGAAACGATTGTTAGTCTTTGTCTTTCTGCTAATGGCAGTGTTATTGTCGGCATGTACAGGTGGATCGGGCTTGACGACGAGCTGGCCAGGTGTAACGGTAGACTCCGAAAGAGATCTGGTATATGTTGCCAATGGACAACATGTGTATGCTGTTGGCATGGCAAACGGAGTAGAGAAATGGCGTTTTCCAACGGAGCCGCAAAATCCGCCTGGTTATTACGCTGCACCGGCGCTGACTGCAGATGGTCAGCTAATTTTGGGTAACTATGATTATTCTATGCAGAGTATCAATCCGGATTCCGGCGTCGAAAACCAGGGGAGCTGGCCTTTTGTGCAGGCAACAAACCGGTATATCGCCAGCCCATTAGCGGATGAAAATGGTATCTATGCACCCGGATCAGATGGGACGCTGTACGCCTTGGATATGACCGGTAAATTGCGCTGGTCGTTTACAAGCGAGCAATCCTTGTGGTCAACCCCACTTTCCGATGGCAAGTATGTTTACCAACCCTCCATGGATCACCGCGTCTATGCGATTGACCAGGCAAGCGGCAATGAAGTCTGGAAAACTGAAGATCTGGGTGGAGCGATCGTAGGAACGCCAGCTCTGGGAGACGATGGAACATTGTATGTAGGAACATTCGACTCAGAGATGATTGCCATTGAGACCGAAAACGGCCAGGTAAAATGGCGCACGCCGGTCTCCGACTGGGTGTGGGGCGGCCCGGCTGTGATGGATAATATGGTGTTTTTTGGCGATTTGGATGGTTATTTTTATGCGCTGGATGCAGCGACAGGCGAGACCCGCTGGCAAATTGCTGGAAACGGGGATAACGAATCGAACATCACTAATCCGCCGCTTGTCCTGGATAGCACAGTCTACTATACAGCAAAGAATGGTACACTTTATGCGGTTGATGCAGCGAACGGCGAGCCCCTGTGGAACCAGCCGGTGGGTGGAAACCTGTATGGCACCCCCCTGGTTGCAGGAGATTCGATCCTGGTAGCCCCCGTAAATGCGGATGCGCTGTTGTATGCAGTTTCTCCGAATGGCGCAATTAAATGGACATTCACACCGGCTAAATAATAATTTCGGCACCATTTAGGGATATTTTTGTGAAACTAAAGGCTTAAATAATATGTGGGATTTACTGATTATTAACCAAATAGAAAACGTAA
>JAJZSS010000164.1 GCA_021849525.1 Chloroflexota bacterium | reverse complement strand
GTGCCGAACGGGATGCGGCCTTAGAGGCTGCTTTCCAGGATGCCTGGAGTGCCGGTAAACGCCCATATCTGGTCCCTTATGGCGGATCGAGCCCGGTTGGCGCAGCGGCGTATACATTCGCTTTGCAGGAGCTGCTCGAGCAGGGAATTCGACCCGATGCAATTGTCTTTGCTTCTTCCTCGGGAGGAACGCACGCCGGGCTTTCGTTTGGGAAAGAATTATTTGGTTTTTCAGGCCGGATATTGGGGATTAGCATCGACGAACCGGCCGGAGTATTGCAGCCGAGCGTGGCAAATATTGCCAACCAGATTGCCGATCTTCTAGGCGAAAAAATTCATCTCGATCCCGATCAAATTTTGGTGGACGACCATTATCTGGGAGCAGGCTACGGCATTCCCAGCCCTGAAGAGATCGAAGCTGTACGGTTGTTTGCCCGGACAGAAGGCATTCTTCTCGATCCGGTCTATACCGGCCGCGCAGCAGCCGCCCTGCTGGATTTGATTCGCCAGGGCGCATTCAAGCCTGGCGAACAGGTGCTCTTCTGGCATACCGGCGGGAATCCGGCGCTGTTTGCCGGCCGATACCAGGCACTCCTTACAGCCTAGCTGTTTGCCAGATTTATATTTCGAAGGTCTTTTCAGGCTGTTCTTCTTCTCCCGGCTTCTCAAACAGCGACCGGCGCTGGCTGCGAGGGGATTCTTGCAGGCGAGCCAGCCAGCCTTGGAACATCTTGCGCCAGGATAGCTTGCGGATCAGTTGGCCTGCTTGATAAGCACTTGCCTGATCCGGCTGCTGGGTGCTGAACAAACCGAGCTGGTACTCAGCCACCAGGTCATGGGCGGGTTGGTCGGCGAGGGGGATCAGCGACCCGAGGACATTGGCCCTTTCCATGGGCGTATCCGTTTCCGAGCCCGGTTTTCCGATCCGCCGTAAAGCCCGGTTGATTTCCAGGTACGAGCGGCTCAGGGATGGCAGCTGGACCAGTTGCGACCAGCGCTGGATGAATGCAGGGGGGCGAGCGCCAACCTTCAAAATGGTTTTTTCGACAATGATTGCTAAAGGTGGAAGGCTGGCGCGTTGGCTGGCTTTTTGCGCGGCGCGACCGGCCCACTTTGATAGCCAGGGTGCAGGCTCCAAGCCCAGGCGTTTGCTCGCTGCCACCAGCATGACTGGCAGGGGTGGCAAAAAGAAACGCATGATCAAACCAATCGCCAGCATGGCAGCGGCGATCCCCAGAATTAGCCTTATATAATCACTCAGCGTTGGCGCAGAATTGGCTTCAGCTGCCTCATTAAATTCTCGTTCCTCCAGCAATTGGCGGCGTTCTTCATCGATCTGTTGAAGTTCCTCGTTGAGGTTGCCTCTGTTCAGCTCACTCGGATCGATCTCACCGCCAGACAGCCGGGTGATCACCGGTTGTGCCGCAGTCGGTTCAAATTCGACCCATCCGATACCTGGAAAATACACTTCCGGCCAGGCATGTGCGTCGCGCTGGCGCACCACATACAGTGGTTCAGCAAGTTTCTCACCCTGGGCATACCCGATGGACCAGCGAGCCGGGATCCCCAGCGAGCGCAGCAGGATGACTTCGGCGGTCGCATAATAATTGCAGAATCCCTGGCGCAGGTCAAATAAAAACCAGTCTACGGCATCCTGGCGAGCCGGTTGGGCAGGGATGGTATCGGTATAGGAAATGTTGTTCCGCAGCCAATCGGTGACTGCCACCGTGATGTCATATGGATTCTCTTTTCCTGCCGCGATTTCTGCTGCCAATGCCCGGGTCCTGGCGGTTATCGTATCAGGCAGCTGCAGGTAGCGGTCTGTAATCCATTCCGGGTACTCTGTGCCGGCGCTCCGCAGCTCGGAGGTTTTTGCATTGGGTGGAGAAGCCTGTACGGTATACGACTCGCCTGCGATGAGACCAGGCTCGGCCCGGACCCCCGAGAGATCGATATTCTCGCCTGGATTGACTTCTGCATTGAGGATCGCTGGCCGGCTCAGCCAGTTTGGTTGAGAAGGTGTGTACAGCGTGGATAACGCCATTGCGGTGCTGAATTCAAAGACACCAGGTAGACGCCCCGTGGTTGCTTCATGCGTAAGATTGTCCGCCTGTGGATCGAAAGAGGCCGTGGTGACAATTGAGCTCAACCACTGTCCATTCTGATAGGTATCATAGGCTCGAGCGCGCCAGTACAGGCGTACGTTGGATGGCAGGTTGGGCGGCACTGTCACACTCATAATTTGCTGGTCCGAGAGCACATTCCCGCGTCCCAAAAAGACGCTGTCGCCATAATAACTGGTGATAATCCCCACCGATGAGCGTAAGGAAGCAAAGGCATTGTCAAAACGGTCGCGAATAGCATTGTATGGTTGCTTGATCTTTTCGAAGGCGCGTTCTGCGGAAGGAAAAGTATCTGCCAGGGCCGGGGCTGTCCAGGCAAAGACAACCAGGATTGCAGTGGCGAGAATGGCTGTACGAATAAAATCCAGGCTGAGATGGGGAGGCAGGCTGGTGCGTGTTTTTTGCCAGGATGAGAATCGCTGCAGGTAGGTCATCCGAGCCACGAGCACCAGGCTGAAGAACAGGTAAAAAGCCAGCAGCCATGCCCGGCGGGCGATAAAAGAATCGAAAGCATGGATCAGAAACAGCGCAATCCCTGCCGGGAAAATCGCCTGCCAGGGCTGCCCGTAACGTACAATGGTGTATGCTGCGTGGGTCGTTATGATCCAAAATAAGGTTACCATCAGCGCCAGGAAAAGGAGAGAGTCAGTGACAGTCTCCTGGCGCATGATCTGTCCAATAATGAGGGTCAGGCGTCCGCCGATGCTCTGGATGCGCTCAGGCCAGGCGATGGACCGCTCATACAGGCTGCCCAATAACCAGGGTACGGTGAAGACACCGTATGCCGCAGCCAGGAAGCCGGCCAGGCGTGGCGAAAAGCGGCTCTTGCCCAGTGCGAACCCGGCGATCAAACCCAGTAAGGTGATCGTTTGGGCAAGCTCGAGATGGTCTGTCCACTGGGTGGCGACGAGACGGGTGGCAGTGATCAGCACTGCTATGCTCAGCAAGGCAGCGGCAGAAAGATCCCACCATCGATCCATAGTTTTGGAGTCAGATTCCATGGTATTGCAGGGTTCCTTTGTCACCTTTATTACGAACCAGGCGGCATACTGGTTCAGTCCATCCTTGTTTATGCTACCATGAAATCGAGTGGATTTGTCTGAATTGAATGTTAGTGTTCGGCTACTGATTCAGGTTAAGAAATTACAATTTGTACAATATAACTGAAATAATCATTTATTGATTACGTTCACATTCCATTAATCTTATGGTAAAATTTTTGGCGCGCCTCTTTAGTATGATGGGTGGGTGAGACGCGGTTGATCGATGGACAGCAGTTTGCAGGTAAGATAAAACTAGCCAAGGAGAGCCCATGGTTGAACAACAATGGTTGTATATCGGCGTTTTTCTAATTATTGCGCCTGTTTTCCCAATGCTGGCATTACTGGTTCCACGGCTGATTGCTCCCAAAAAACCAAATGCGATCAAACTGCAAACCTATGAATGTGGTATGGAAACAGTGGGAGACTCATGGGTCCAATTCAAAGTTCAGTACTACATCTATGGGCTTGTATTCCTGGTCTTCGACGTTGAAATTGTCTTTCTTTATCCCTGGGCGGTTGCTTTGAATATTTTGCCCCTCTTCGCAGTTGTGGAAGGGATCATTTTTATAATGATCCTGGTCGGTGGGTTGTTTTATGCCTGGCGAAAGGGCGTCCTTGAGTGGTATTAAATTCAGGCAAATAATCGCACAAGGCTGAGGTAGCAAGACCCTCAGCCTTTGTTCTGTGTGTTGGTTTTGAGTACTTTTTAGAGGAGACACGCGATAATGGATCCATTGCTTTCCATTGCCAATTGGTTTGAAGGTGTGCTCGTGGGGTGGGGTTTGGCGCCGTGGGCAGTGAACCTCATCCTAAGCGTTGTGGGCATCGTACTGTTATGTACCGTGATGTTGGTTATCGCCATCTGGTGTGTGTGGGTGGAACGCAAGGTTGTCGCCCGCTTCCAGGATCGCCTGGGACCAAACCGGATTGGGCCTTTCGGCTTGATCCAGCCTTTCGCCGATATCATCAAGCTGCTGATCAAAGAGGATATCGCGCCCAAAGGGATCGACAAAGTTCCGTACAATATTGCCCCGATCCTTGCTCTGGCAACCGTGCTGACATTGTGGGCGATCATCCCGCTCTCACCTTCGATACTGGGTTCGGATATCAATGTAGGCGTGCTGTTTATTGTGGGGATCGGCGCGATCAGCACCCTGGGTCTCATCATGGCAGGCTGGGCGTGCAATAATAAATATGCGCTTCTGGGGGCTTTGCGCGAAGTTGCCACCATGATTTCCTATGAAGTACCGATGGTTATCGCCCTGATGATCCCGGTTATTCTAGCCTCATCGATGGGGATCAACAAGATTGTCGAAAGCCAGTCGTCCTATGCTTACATCTTCATTGTGCCCCTGGCAGCGCTCATCTTCCTGGTCTCCTCTCAGGCTGAGCTGGGACGGGCGCCATTTGACCTGAGTGAAGCGGAATCTGAAATTGTCGCCGGCTTCCATATTGAGTACAGCGGCATGAAATTTGGTATGTTCTACGCCGGCGAGCTCCTCCATGCTTTCACGGTCGGAGCAATCTTTTCATCCTTGTTCCTGGGCGGCTGGAGCGGTCCCTTTGTAGACAGGGTACCGGTCCTGGGGATATTCTATCTCTTCATCAAATCGTTATTCATTTATTGGGTGATCATGTGGATCAAATACACCCTCCCGCGCCTGCGCATCGACCACATGTTGAGCTTCAACTGGAAATTCCTCACCCCCCTTTCGCTGGCATTGTTAATGGTTGTCGCTTTGCTGAACAAATTACTCCAAAATGCTGACACCTGGGTGTATGTCCTGGGGATGCTGGCAGGCAATATTCTGGTAGGTTGGGTAGCAATTCTGCTTAGCCGGCGCCAGGTAAAAACCCCCCGCAAGGAGTTCGCGGCGGATCGTCCGGTCGCTCGCCCTCCAGAAAGCGCACCTGTTACGCCAATTCCTGATCCCGGAGGCGATTAATGACTGCTGTGCAGATATTTTTTATTCTGGTCGCCGCGGCTACCCTGGGAGCCGCCCTGATGACGGTCACTGTAGGTAACATGATCCATGCTGCCTTATGGCTGGTGGTTGCCTTGTTCGGGGTTGCGGTGGTGTATGTCTTCTTGAATGCCGGATTTCTGG
>JAJZSS010000163.1 GCA_021849525.1 Chloroflexota bacterium | reverse complement strand
CGATCTCTGCATGGTCAGTGTCACCTGCTCGCCAAAATCCTCCTGGAGAATGGTCCCATGCTGCTGAGCGGTTAACCGCCGTAGACGTTCTAACATTGAATAGGGTGCCTCGAGCAGGAGCAGGTGCACACGACACTTTTCAGCGCGCGGCACCTCGCTTACCACCTGGCGCATTGCATCCTGGTAAGCACGCACCAGTCCACCGGTTCCCAGTTTGGTGCCTCCAAAATAGCGAGTGATCACTACAGCGACATCCCCCAATCCACTGCCTTTCAGCACTGCCAGAGCGGGTTTTCCAGCCGTACCGGATGGCTCTCCATCGTCGCTGCAGTGGGCGATCACGCTATCGCCGCCACCCACCAGATATACGGGAACATTGTGGGTTGCATCCTGGTACTCCACCCGGACGCGGGCAATAAAATCCCTGGCTTCTTCAACAGTAAATACGGGCGCCAGGCTGGCGATGAACCGCGAATTGACAATGGTCAGCGTGCGGCGGATTTCTGCCGCGGGAACAAGATAAGTCCCAGAACACATGCGATTTGCCTTAATGATAAAGATAATCTGGCGCTCGTTTTTCCAGGAAAGCCCGCAGCCCTTCCTGGTGCTCGATCCCTCTGCCGGCAATTTCCTGATTATGCGCTTCGTAGTCTAATACGGCTTCCAGGTCTGGTAGGATCGCTTTGTTGAAGTCATGTTTGGCAAGCCCCATCGCATGCACAGGGCCGCTGGCCAGCTGAGTCGCCCACTCGGTAGCCGCAGTAGTGAGCTTGTCCGGTGAGACCACCCGGTTTACCAATCCCCAGGCCAGGGCCTGATCGGCATCGATCGGTGAATTGGTGAATGCTGCTTCCGACGCGCGCCCCAAGCCTATTAATTGAGGGAGCAGCAGTGAAACCGCCGAATCCGGCGCCAGGCCGATCCCCGCAAAGCCGACCATGAAGCGCGCCTCTCGAGATGCGATCCGTAAATCACATGCCAATGCCAGGCCAAGTCCAGCGCCAGCCACGGCGCCCTGAATGGCTGCCAGCACCGGTTTTTCCAAACGCCGGATTTGCAGAATCAGGGGGTTATAGGTTTTCAGTAAATGTTCGCGAAATGATATCTCTGCCTTGGTTTGCATTTCGCTCAGATCCTGCCCGGCGCTGAATGTGCTCCCCTGGGCTGTCAAAAGCACGCAGCGCACCTGAGCGTCCCGTTCGGCTTGTTTGAAAGCTGCCTGTAACTGAGCAACCATATCGAGGCTGATAGCATTGACTTTGGGCCGGTTTAATTCGATGCGCTGTACGCCCTCTTGAAGAGTTGTCTCGATCCAAATACCAGTAGACATGCTGCCTCCCTTCTGTATTCCAGATTATAGGTCCAGTGTAACATTATTTTTCGGGTTGGCTCTAGGATCTCACAACCTTGATTGGCTTGGGGATAAATATAAAAACCTCCGCCCTCTTGGAGAAGGCGGAGGTTTAAGGTACTGTTTCGCCTGGGTTAGATCTCGTCCAACCCTAAGTCGTCATCGTCGTCAGCATCATCAGAGGCATCGTCATAGCCCAGCTCAAGCTCTACTTCGCCGCCCGGCAGACACACCCATAAGAGGAGAATTTGCCCGTCCACTGTCTCCAGGGAACGCGCTGCCACGATTGGGGCAGTTTCCTCCAGCCCATCCTGTGAACGGTATTCGAGCTGGATATTCTGGTTTTTATGCCAGGCTCGATAACAGCGCTCGACCAGGGATGGCCCATTGAATGTGCGCAGGCGGGTAAGTGCGACCTCAGCCAGATAAGGGCCTTCATTCAAACCCAACGCCCACCCATCGCTGATGGCCTCAAAAGTTGGGGGGGGTCCTTCGATTATTGTGATTTTTTCATCCGTGTCCATTCACCATTACTCCATAATGGGGGCAATCATACCATAAAGGCCAATCCTCGCCGGCAGATTCAGATTCCTTTCAGGATGCTCTTAACCTTGCTGCTTTGAAACCGGACACACAGTCCCGCTGAGAGTATAATGGATCCGGGAATTACACCGATGCACAAACTTGTCATTTTGTTTGAACCGCCCGAAGATTGGCCAGCCTTTGATGGCACCTGGCCTCGATTTTTACACCAGGTAGAAGAGATGCCCGGCTTACGGCGCGAAGCTTTCTGCCGGGTGGAGAGCTTCCTGTTCGGCGCCTGCCAGATCGTACAAATGCATGAGCTTTTTTTCGACACTTTTGAGGAAGCCCAACAAGCGATGGCTTCGCCTCAGGGTCAGGCTGCCGGGCAGATGTTGCAAGAAATGACTGGTGGACGGATGTCGCTGTTCATCGCCGATCATAAAGAAGATGATTTAAGCCGCATCCAGCAATATAAAGCCAAATCCACCACAGAAACCGCCTCGCCGGATGATAGTGCAGCAACCCAGTAGAAACACCCCATCCTCCTTGCCAGATAACTCTTTTTCAGCATGACTGCTCGCACCTGGCGCAATTTACTAATCCTGATCGCCCTGACGGTTGTTGGATCGCTGATCGGCTTCGGAGCGGTCCAATATCTGCGGAGCCATTCCACCAGTGTGAATCGCACATCCCGCCTGATGCGGTTTCTCCGCGACCCGCAGGAACATTCCGATTGGATCATGCCTGCCAGCGTACGCTGCGGTTCAGCTCCGTTCATCTTTCCCAGCGCCGGCTACATTGGTTTCATCTGGGATGACTCTTTCCGCCCCGGGCACCGGCATCAGGGGCTCGATATCTTTGGAGGGCAAGGACCCAACACAACGCCGGTCCTGGCAGCCTACCCGGGATATTTATCTCGCCTGGACGATTGGAAATCGACTGTCATTATTCGGATTCCCAGCGACCCCCTCCAGCCGGATCGCCAGATCTGGACTTATTACACGCATATGGCTGATGAAGGCGGCGATTCGTTTATCAGCCCAGATTTCCCTCCGGGCACACATGAAGTCTTCATTGAATCGGGAACTCTGCTTGGGTACCAGGGGAATTACTCCGGGTCACCGGGCAATCCCACTGGCATCCATCTCCATTTTTCGATTGTCAAGGATGATGGACAGGGTAAATTCCTGAATGAGCTGGAGATAAACAACACTCTTGATCCTACGCCGTATCTTGGCCTGGAGCTGAACGCCAACTCAGGCGTGAACGACATACCTCTCTGCGCCACCAAATAGCTCTATTCGACATATAACCACCACTCGAACACTGAGGAGGGTCATTCCATGGGCGTCTATCCAGATCAAGTAGTTCTGGTTACCGGAGCGGGTCGGCCGCGTGGGCGTTCGATAGCCCAGGCTTTTGCCAGCCAGGGAGCGATTATAGCTGCCAACGACCTGACTCCGATAAATTTAGATGAGACGATCCACCAGATTACCGCAGCTGGGGGTCGAGCGAAAGAATATATCTTCGATGTTGCCAAGAAGATGCCCGTCCAGGCCTTGCTCGAACAGGTTATGGAAGACTGGGGACGACTGGATTTGTGCATCCACTGTGCACAGGTCAAGCCCAAAGCTGCACTGTTAGACATGGACGAGTGGGATTGGCGGCGCATTATAGATGTCAACCTCTCATCAGCGTTCTTCCTCCTGCAATCAGCGGGGAGGATTATGCGCCAGCAGGGTTCCGGTCACATCGTAAGCATCATTAATGTGCCAGGTGAAAACCTCGACCAAACCGGCTATGCTGCGCTCCAGGCCAGTAAAACGGGGTTGGTTGGCCTGCTCCTTGCGGCTGCACAAGAACTCGGAGAGCACCAGGTCTGGGTTACCGGCGTTGCAGCTGGCGAGATGGGCAGCGCGATACGCCAGGCGCTTCCGGACCTGGTTATTTATCCCCCTACTGACTCCAATTCCACTGCCAGCCTGGGCGAGGCAGTCCTTTCGATCTGCCAGGCTTCTCCAGAGGATGTTCATGGCAAGTTTCTCCTCCTCCCAGGTTGAACAGCGCGCGAGCTGAATTCGTTTACATGTATAATCAAAATGTTCCAGCCAGTTGTCTTATTTTTCGAAGGAGATAATCATGGCAGCCTATAACACCATCCAGATGGAAACACGCAATCAGGTTGGATTGGTTCGTTTAAATCGCCCCCAGGCTATGAATGCGCTGAATAATGAGCTCCTATCCGAATTAATGGAGGCTCTGGCTACCTTCGATCAGAATCCCGAGATAGGAGCGCTGGTCATTACCGGTTCCGAGCGCGCTTTTGCAGCTGGCGCTGATATCAAAGAGATGGCAAATGCCACCGCCATAGAAATGCTGCAGCAAAACCGGGTCGGCCAGTTCGACCGGCTGAAGCTGATCAAAAAACCGGTCATTGCTGCGGTCTCAGGCTGGTGCCTGGGAGGCGGCTGCGAGATTGCCATGGCCTGTGACATGATCGTCGCCTCGGAGAGCGCCCGTTTTGGACAGCCAGAAATTACGATCGGCGTGATCCCCGGCGCTGGTGGTACTCAACGCCTGACGCGGGCGGTGGGGAAAGCAATCGCCATGGAAATGGTATTGAATAATCGCACCCTTACAGCTGAAGAGGCATTGCAGCTCGGGTTAGTAAACCGGGTCGTCCCTGTGGAGCGGTACCTAGACGAAGCCCTGGAGTTGGCTGCTGAAATCGCCAGCCGCGCCCCGGTCGCTATCCGCCTGGCGAAAGAAGCAATTTTACAGGCATACGAAAGCTCCCTGTCAGAAGGACTGGCTGACGAGCGGCGGGCATTTTATTTGCTCTTCGCTACCCAGGACCAGAAAGAAGGCATGGCCGCGTTCATTGAAAAACGCAAGCCTGAATGGAAAGGCTCCTGATTATTTTGGATATTTTTCGAGGAGTGAAATCAGATGACAAACCTGACCACCTACCAAATCTACGATTTGATTAATCGCCCCCACCCGATCTGGCTGGTGCGAGTGGATCTGAGCGACGCCAATTTGTTATGGGTTGATCTGAGCCAGTGCAACCTGAACTGGTCAAACTTGAATAAAGCAGACTTGAACTGGGCCAATTTAATGGGTGCCTCGTTTGTCAAAGCCAACCTGAGCATGGCTAACTTTTTCGAGGCGCTCCTTGAAGGGGCAATTTTGACCGAAGCCAATTTAACCCGTTCGAACCTGACCCGCGCCAATTTGAACAAGGTCGATATGAATGACGCCGTGTTGGTGGAAGCCAATCTCAACCGCGCCTTGATCAGCAAAGCCAACCTGAATCGCTGCAACCTGAATGGTTCCAACCTGGTGCGCGCCGATCTGAGTAAATCCAACCTGGTGGGGGCAAACTTAAGCGGGGCCGACT
>JAJZSS010000162.1 GCA_021849525.1 Chloroflexota bacterium | reverse complement strand
CGATGATCGTTACCCCGGCGGCTTTCATGGCTGCCGCGGCCTGCTGGGGCCTGACCCCCATCATGGTGCGGCCGCGAGATTCATAGGTCATCGTGACCGCCAGGGGGAGCTGCGGAGCACCGTAGCGGGCGCCGGAAATGGCAGCTTCCACTTCCCCCAGGTCACTCATCGTCTCGATCCACAGCAGGTCGACGCCGCCGGCGGCCAGAGCATTGGCCTGCTCGGCGAAGATCTGCACAGCTTCACCTGGCTCCATTTTTCCCAGCGGGACGAGCATTTCTCCAGTAGGACCCATCGAGCCGGCGATTAGGACGGTGTGCGGGGCAGACAGAGCTTCGGAGCGGGCGATTTCGCCGGCAGCGCGATTGAGCTCGAAAGCCCGCGCATATAACCCTTGCCGGCGCAGCCGCAGAGCCGAACCGCCGAAAGAATTGGTCAGGATCAGGCGTGACCCGGCTTCGATATAGGCGCGGTGGACGGCGCGCACCCGTTCGGGATGTTCCACGTTCCACAGCTCGGGGGCATCACCCGATTCCAACCCGGCAGCCATGAGCATGGTGCCCATCGCGCCGTCGAGCAGCAAACATTTTTCAGCAGCCAGCAGGCTTTCGATTGCGTTCATTTTTCCTCCGGTTCCCATAACTGAACGCATTTGTACGGCTTCGGTCTTGGGAATGGTAAGTATTTTACCCCACTCCCTGCAAGTATTGGCATCTCGGGCTGAGATCGCACCCGGCAGGTGACATTTTACTGGATAAATCATATGCAATGTCCAGTTGACACAGGATTTTAGATCAGCTATAAATCCACCAAAGTCAATCGTAAAGGAGAAACTATGATTAAAAGACGCTACCCGGTCCCGAGTGACATCGATGTCGCCCAGGAAGCTGAGCTAAAACCGATTCTGCAGGTCGCTGAAGAAGTCGGCCTGCTGGCGGAAGACCTCGAGCTGCACGGCAACTTTATTGCAAAGGTCAAGCTGGAAGTGTTGAATCGGCTGCAAGATCGTCCGAATGGTAAATACGTCGATGTGACGGCGATCACACCCACTCCCCTCGGCGAAGGCAAGACGACCACCACGGTTGGCTTGAGCCAGGCGCTGGGCGCGGTATTGGGCAAAAAAGTGTTCACGGTCATTCGCCAGCCCAGCCAGGGGCCGACCTTCGGGATTAAAGGCGGGGCGGCCGGGGGCGGCTACAGCCAGGTGGTGCCGATGGAAGACTTCAACCTGCACCTGACCGGGGATATCCATGCCGTGACCGCGGCCAATAACCTGCTGGCAGCGGCGATCGATGCCCGCATGCTGCACGAAGCGACAATGAGCGATGAAAAACTGTTCGAAGCGCTCTGCCCAGCGGATAAAAAAGGGCAGCGCAAGTTCGCTCCGTCGATGTTCAAGCGCCTGGAAAAGTTGGGAATCAACAAGACCAACCCGGATGATCTGACCCCGGAAGAGCGCAGAAAATTCGTGCGCCTGGATATCGATCCCGACCTGATCACCTGGCGACGGGTGATGGATACCAATGACCGCTTTCTGCGCGAGATCACCGTTGGCCAGGGGCCAGAAGAAAAAGGCCGTGAACGGCGCACCGGTTTTGATATCGCGGTTGCCAGCGAAGTGATGGCGATCCTGGCGCTGACCAGTGACCTGGCAGATATGCGCCGGCGGCTGGGAAATATTGTGATCGGCTCCAGCCGCAGCGGGGAGCCAGTGACCGCCGAAGACCTGGGCGTGGCTGGCGCCATGGCAGTCCTGATGCGAGATGCGATCAAGCCGAACCTGATGCAAACCCTGGAAGGCACGCCGGTCTTTGTGCATGCCGGGCCGTTTGCCAATATTGCCCATGGCAACAGCTCGATCATCGCCGACCGGATTGCGCTGAAACTGGCGGATTACGTGGTCACGGAGAGCGGCTTCGGCGCCGATATCGGGATGGAGAAATTCTTCGATATCAAATGCCGCTACAGCGGGCTGGTACCCAACGCGGTTGTCCTGGTGGCGACGGTACGGGCGTTGAAGATGCACGGCGGCGGGCCGAAAGTGGTTGCTGGCAAGCCGCTGGCCTCCGAATACACCGATGAGAACCTGGAGCTGCTTGAAGCCGGGCTGGGGAATATGCAGGTCCATATCCAGAACGCCCTGCGCTTCGGCATCCCGGTCGTGGTGGCGGTCAATTCCTTCGCCACGGACACGCCGGCGGAAGTGGAGCTGGTGCGCCAGGCAGCCCTGGAAGCCGGCGCCGAAGATGCCGTTGTTGCCCGGCACTGGATGGAAGGGGGCGATGGCGCCAAAGCACTGGGCGAAGCGGTGATTGCTGCCTGCGAGAAACCCAGCAACTTCCAGTTCCTGTACGACCTGAACCTGTCGATCAAAGAGAAGATCGAGATCATCTGCACCCAGATCTACGGCGCAGATGGGGTGGATTTCTCACCCGAAGCGGAAAAGAAGATCGAATTATACAATCGCCAGGGCTTCAACAAGCTGCCAATGTGCATGGCCAAAACTCACCTGAGCCTGAGCCATGACCAGGCGCTAAAAGGTGTGCCGAAGGGCTACCGTATCCCGATCCGGGATATCCGGGCTTCGGTGGGAGCGGGATTCCTGTACCCGCTGCTGGGCACCATGCGCACCATGCCCGGCCTGCCAGCTCGTCCGGTATTCTACGATGTCGACCTGGACCTGGAAACCAACCGGGTGGTGGGTCTATTCTAAGAAGGTAAACACACGCCAGACTGCAGCATCCGGGGTAAATTACCGGATGCTGCTTTTTTATCCCTGAGCATTTGATACAATAAGCCCATTCATTCCAGCTATCGAGGTCATCGATGAAACAACCGGTTGTCGTGATTGCCTGCCAGGTTTTCCAGCATTTGATCGAAAAATATTTATCCCACAACGGCGAGCCAGACGCACTCGAAGCAGCCCGGGTGATCTACCAGGATTATGGGCTGCACGTTTTCCCCAACCGGCTGCGGGAGACCCTGCAGGCGCAGCTGGACAGCCTGCCTGAGCCGAGCCTGGTGATATTGGGCTACGGCCTGTGCGGTAATGGGCTGCGGGATATCAAGGCCGGCGTGCATACCCTGGTCGTCCCGCGCACCGACGACTGCATTGCCATCCTGCTGGGATCGTACCAGGCCTACCAGGAAGCGTTCACCCGCGAGCCGGGGACCTATTACCTGACAAAGGGCTGGCTGGAATCGGGCAGCAACCCGCTGATGGAATATCAGAAGCTGGTGGTTAAATATGGCGCGGAACTGGCAGCCACCGTGATGGACATGCAGTACCAGAATTATAAGCGCCTGGCTTTTGTTGCCCACAACCAGGAGGATCTGGCGGCCTACCGGGCGCAGGCGCTGGAAGTGGCAGCTTACTGTGCGCATTGGGGCATGGTTTACGAGGAGATCGTCGGCTCGGAAGTGTATATCGAGCAGCTGATGGCCTGGGCCAAGCAGCCCCAGGAACCTGGCGAAGCATTTTTGATTATCCCGCCGGGCGGTGAGATCACCCAGGCGCAGTTCCTGAGGATGTGAGACAGATATGCCCAGAGTCACCGTAGTATATGGCGAAAAAAGCCAGACCGTCGAAGCGCCTGTGGGGAGCCTGCTGGGTGAGGCGATCCAGGCCACCGGCCTGCCGCTGGAGCAGCCCTGCGCCGGGCGCGGCACCTGCGGCAAGTGCAAGGTGCTGTGCGAGAGCGGGGTGGCGGCGCCGGATGAGATCGAGCACGAACACCTGACTCCCGGTGAGCTGGCGCTGAACAACCGCCTGGCCTGCCGGGCACGCATTGAAGGCGATGCCCAGGTGGTGCTGTCGCCGATTGTAGTCTACTCGAATAAAATTTTCCGCAGCAGCCAGCGCTATAAAAGCTCCTCCGGTCCGTTGGGGCTGGCCATCGACCTGGGTTCAACCACTGTAGCCGCCTTCCTGACTTTACTGGACACGGGTGAGGTGCAGGCAGGTGGAGCCGGCTTGAACCAGCAGACCGTGTATGGGGCGGATGTGATCAGCCGCATCGCCGCGGCCCAGGAATCGCAAATCAACGCTGAGCGCCTGCACAGGCTGGCGCTGGCTTCGATCAACCAGGCGGTGGATTCGCTCAAGCTGGCCGAACGGATCAAGAAGCGTATCCAGCGCGTGACGATTGTGGGCAATGTGGCCATGCACCATCTGCTGGCGAAGCTGCCGCTGGACAGCCTGGCGCAGATGCCGTTTCAGCCTTACCAGAAAGCTGCCATCCTGGATGCAAACCAGCTCATGGATGGGATCTTCGGCGAGAGTGTGCAGGTGAGTCTGCCGCCGTTGATCGGCGGCTTTGTGGGCTCGGATGCTCTGGCCTGCCTGGCATATTTCGATTTTGCCCACGCCCCAGGCCCGATGGCTGCCATCGACCTGGGGACGAATGGGGAAGTGATGGTGACGGATGGCAGGCGGATCCTGGTTGCTTCGACGGCGGCCGGCCCAGCTTTTGAGGGGGTGAATATCTCGTGTGGGACGCGGGCGGTGGATGGGGCAATTGTGGGAGCACGGCTGGAAGAAGGGAAATTGATTCTGCAGACGATTGGCGACCAACCGCCGGTCGGCCTGACCGGCTCGGGACTGCTCAGTGTGGTGCATGAGCTGCGTAAAAATGGGACGATCGAAGCCTCGGGGCGGATCAACCCGGCGTACCTGGCGGGCAATGGCAAGCAAAGCAGTGGGGACGAATTCCGCAGTATTCCGCTGACCGGGGACGGACGGCTGGCGCTGACGCAGTGGGATATCCGGGAGCTGCAAAAAGCCAAGGGGGCGATCCGGGCGGCGGTGGAAATCCTGATGAAAAACCTGGACCTGGAAGCTGGCGATCTGCAGCGCCTGATCCTGACCGGCTCCTTCGGCGGTCAGGTGGATATCGAGGGTGTGCTGGCGCTGGGCATGATCCCACCGGTGGGGCACGACCGGGTGGAGACGATCCCCAACGGCGCCGGGCTGGGAGCGGCGATGTTCTTGAGCGACGAAGGCATGGCTGCCGCCATCGAGCTGGCGCAGGCGAGCGAGCAAATCGACCTGGACCAGGACCCGGCTTTTATCCAGAGTTATATCAACGCCATGGTGCTGGCCCCCCAGCGCTGATCTAAGACATTCAGACGCAGGACCCAGGCTGAATCATATCCGTGTGGCTGCTGCTGGACGGGAAGGACGCTCTGGCAGGGAATCTGGGCGGCGGGTGTGTTCCAGTTTAAGCACCCAGTCTGGCCCAAGAATTTGGGCCGGGGTGAACACGCCTGGCGGTTGTTTTTTCAGGATCGCTTCG
>JAJZSS010000161.1 GCA_021849525.1 Chloroflexota bacterium | reverse complement strand
CCCCAGGTCGGTCCTGGTTTCGGGATCGCCGTCATTCAGATAATCCAGCTTATCAATCAACCCCTGCAGGTCGCCCACGCCATTCCCGTCAGAATCCCTGAAGCTGCGCACGAAGACTTCATAAAATACGGTGTCATTCCACCAGCCATAAGCTTCCGGTGAACCCCGGCCCGTCTGAATCCCTGTCGGGGTAGGCCGGCTTCCGGCTGCCGGGGTGCGCTTTGGCTGGTTGGCCAGGGCGCTGAGAATGGCGCTGGTGGGCGTGGGTGTTGGCGTGGCTTCCGGGATCACCCATGGTGTGGCGCTTGGCAGGCTGGCCGGCGCGGTGGTCGCCACCGGCGCGGGCAGGCTGGCGGGCTGCGGCTGGCAGGCTGCTGCCAGCAGTGCGAGCAAAAAGAAGAACCGGCTGGATAAAACTTTCATAGCACTATTTTAGTCCAGGAACTCCCTTCTCAGGAAAAGGTTGCGTAAACTTTATATCGAGATTAGAATCAACCTGAATATTATCTGTATCCAACGCTAATTGGTAGCCGCATTGTTGACCCGTCTTGATATAACTACCAGGGGTGTAATGTAGAAAACAATCGTGAATCCCCCCATTTGCCTGCGAAAGGAGGTGGTGTAACGAGCAATCTCGGTCGATCAGCTCCAGTGCACATTTTTGATTTGAAGAGATTTCGCTATATGGATATAGTGAAATCAAATAATAACATTTCTCGGAGGAGAGAATTATGTCTAAGAAAATTTGGGCCTCGATGAGCATTCTGCTTATCCTGGCGATGGTCCTGACTGCCTGTGCATCCGCCACGCCCGCCCCTACCGAAGAACCCGCCTCTGTGGCAACAGAAGCTCCGGTAGCAACTGAGGTGCCTGTGGCAACCGAAGAGCCAACTGCTGTTCCCACCGAAGAACCTGCGCCGACGGAAGCGGTTGTGGAACCGGAAGCGACTCTGCGCATCTGGGCAGATGATACCCGCACGCCAATTCTGCTCGATCTGGCCGATGAATTCCTGGCAGAATATAATGTCGCCCTTGTCGTCGAAGACCTCGGTCGGGTACAGGATATTCGTGCCCAGGTCATTATCGCCGTCCCCGCCGGTGAAGGCCCCGATATCTACCTCGGCGTCCATGACTGGCTCGGCGCTCTGGTCGAAAGCGGCCTGGTTGCTCCCATCGATCTGGGTGATAAGCAGGACGAATTTGTCGAATCGGCCCTGGAAGCCTTCACCTACACCGATGGCCAGCTCTATGGTGTGCCATACGACACCGAAAACCTGGGCTTCTTCTACAATACCGAGCTGGTTACCGAAGTACCCACCACCTGGGACGAGGTCCTGGAAGTTGGCCGCGCCCTCAAGGCTGAAGGGAAAGCTACTTACGCCATCGCGATCGCCGGTGATCCTGGTTATAACTCCCTGCCCATGCAGACCGCCTTCGGTGGGTATGTCTTCGGGAAGAATGAGGCTGGCGCCTGGAATCCAGATGATGTCGGGTTGGACAGCGAAGGGATGGTCGAAGCCGTTGACTGGATGGTCAAAGCCGTCGATGAAGGCCTGATGCCCGATACCACCGATTATGAGACTGGACACCAGTTGTTCGAGACCGGCGAGATCCCCTTCCTGATGGCTGGTCCGTGGGCGCTGGATCGCATTCGCGCCTCGGGGGTACCGTATGCTGTAACCTCCTTCCCTGATAACGGCGCTCCGTTCCTCGGCGTACAGGGCTTCATGGTCAACCCTCTCAGCGAAAATGTTCTGCTGGCGCAGGCATTCCTGACTGAATACGTGGCGACCGAAGAATTGATGCAGACTTTGTACGAAACCGGTTTACGCCCCTCCGCCTTCAAGTCTGTCCTGGCGACCACGGAAGATCCTGACCTGAAAGCTATGGGCGAAGCTGGCGCATCGGCGATCCCAATGCCCAATATCCCCGAGATGGGTTCGGTGTGGAGCGCCTGGAACAACGGTATTACCCTGGCTCTGACCAAGCAGCAGACCCCTGCTGAATCGATGGCGGACGCCGCCCAACAGGTGCGCGACCTGATCAAGGGCGCTCTGGCGGGTATGGTGAACCTCCCCGGCAGCTACCAGACCAAAGCTGGCTGTGGTGCCGATTGGGATCCTGCCTGCGAAGCGACCGCCATGACTGAGGGTGATGATGGAAAATTCACCTTGACCGCCCAGATCCCGGCAGGCGAGTATGAGTTCAAGGTTGCTCTGGATGGCGACTGGAAGGTGAACTACGGTTCCGATGGCGCGCTGGATGGCCCCAACTACGCGTTGAGCCTGGCAGCGGACAGCACGGTAACCTTCGTGTATGATCCTGAAACCCACCTGGTAGAAGTCACAACCGAATAATCTATCTTGTCGAGAAGGCCGGGAGTTTTCCCGGCCTTCTCTCCATCTCAATCACCCATGATTCATTGAACGGATTAATGGAGGTTACACGATGGCTTCCAGTGCATCCACCAACATTCCCCAAAAGCCGGCTTCTTCCACCAACCCAGCTTTGCCTCGGCTGGTGCGTCTGGCACTCCTGGTCATTATTGACGCTGCGATCATCTGGTTTCTAAACCGGCTCGTAACTCTGGGTTACTATCCACTAGCAGCGGTATTCCTGGTTATTTTATTGTTCGTCAACGTCGTGCTTCTCCGCCAGGAAGCCTACCCGCTCCGCTGGATGATTGTTGGGCTTGTCCTGATGACCCTGTTTGTGATCTACCCGATCCTGTTTACCGTGTGGGTTGCTTTTACAAACTATGGCGAGGGCCATCTCATCACCCAGGAGCAGGCTGTCGACCAGATACTGCAGGCGAAATACCTTCCGGAAACCGGAAAGGCTTATTCCTGGACAGCCTATAAATCACCTGACGGGAGCTACGCTCTCTGGCTCAAAGATGCAGAGGGCAGTACATTCCTGGCACTGCCGGGTGAGCCGCTCAGCCAACCGCAGCCCGGGGAAGCAGGCATCGGGGAGCTTGACGATAAAGGGATTCCAAAAACGATCGAAGGTTACCAGCGGCTGAATGCGATTGTAGCTGCGACGGATAAAAACCTCACGCAAATCCTGTTTGGTGAAGAAGGGACGACCATTCAGGTCCGCTCGCCGTCCGAAGCCGCTGAACTGTTACCGCTGTATGTTTTCGATGCAGAAGCGGATGCGATGATCAACCAGCAAACAGGCGTGGTGTATTCGAACATTCGGGGCAGCTTTACCTCGCCAACTGGCCAGCAGCTACGGCCTGGTTTTATTGCCTCCGTCCAATTACAAAATTTTAAAGATTTTTTTGTCAGCCCCGCATTGCGCGGTCCCATGGTTCGGATTGTCACCTGGAACTTTGCTTTTGCTTTCTTCAGTTTGTTGTTAAATTTTTCACTGGGGCTGCTGATTGCAATTGTATACAATGAGCCTGGCTTTCCATTCAAAAAGCTCATCCGTTCCCTGTTGATTATCCCTTACACGGTACCGGCGTTGATAACCATTTTAATCTGGCGCAGCATGCTGAATCCCGAGCTCGGGGTGATCGACCGCGCCCTCGAAAACATGTTTGGATGGGCACCGCCCTGGTTCACCGACCAATTATGGGCTAAAGTCGCCATACTTATCGTCAACCTCTGGCTCAGTTATCCTTACTTCATGCTGATCTGCAGCGGCGCACTGCAATCGATCTCTGAAGATTACTATGCTGCCGCCCAGGTGGATGGCGCCAGTCCATGGCAGCAGTTCTGGAATATTACTCTGCCCCTGCTGCTCGTGGCGGTGGGTCCATTACTGGTGGCCTCGTTTACCTTCAATTTCAATAATTTCAATCTGATCTACCTGTTCAATGCCGGCGGTCCGCCAATCGCCGGCACACCCACTCCTGCGGGGCACACCGATATCCTGATCAGTTACGTATACAACCTCGCCTTCTCTGGCAGTCGCGGGGTCAACTATGGCTTTGCCTCGGCGATCACGATCGTTATCTTTTTCATCGTTGGGACAATAACGCTCTTCCAGTTCCGTTACACCCGCATGTGGGAGGAGGTCAGTGAAAATGTCTGATATGGGTACCTTTCAGCAGCTCCGTTCTTCCATAAAAACTCGGCGCAAAGTCAGCGTTGCACTTCGCTTGATCCTGGCGGTTTTCCTGATTATCTTTTCGATCTTCCCGATCCTCTGGGTCCTCTCTGCCTCACTAAACCCAACCGGCACGCTGGCTACCCAAAAATTAATCCCGGATAATCCGGGTTTTGGGAATTACACCGAATTACTGAATTCTACCCAGTTCCCATTCTGGACCTGGTTTGGAAATTCAATCAAAATTGCCACGATCACTGCCGTGCTATCGCTGTCAATCACCACGATTGCGGCGTATGCGTTCTCGCGCTTTCGCTTCAAGGGTCGCCAGACGATGCTCAAAGGGCTCCTGCTCATCCAGACATTCCCCACCCTGCTGGCCCTGGTTGCTACCTTCCTGATGATCTCTCAGGTCGGTGATATTATTCCTTTCTTAGGGTTGAACACCCATGCCAGCTTGATCCTGGTTTATCTGGGTGGCGCCATGGGTGTTAATATCTGGCTGATGAAGGGTTATCTCGACACAGTACCGCGCGATATCGATGAGTCAGCCATGGTGGAAGGGGCGACGCACTGGCAGATCTTCACCCGGCTGATCCTGCCTTTGCTGCGCCCGATTCTGGTGGTTGTCGGCTTGCTCAGCTATATCGGCACCTATGGAGAGTTCGTCCTGGCGCGGGTCCTGCTCAAAAGCAACGAGAATTACACGCTCATGGTCGGTCTGGAGCGGTTTGCTGGCGCCCAGATGTCCCAGCGCTGGGGAGTATTTGCCGCTGGCGCCCTGATGGGCGCGCTGCCGATCATGATCATTTACCTGATCCTGCAAGATTTGATTGTCGGTGGGCTGACGACGGGTGCTGTCAAAGGATAGCCGTGAAAAGACGGTCGCTGCGACTGGCACTTCTGGTAATAATTACCTTCTACAGCAGCCTTGCTGCATGCACGCCGCCAGGCTCGCAGGCAACCTCCTTGCCGGGTGAGCCTGGTGTTATGGCAACACCTACCCCGAAGCCACCCGAGCCCACCCTGGAGCCAACTTCGATGAATCCCTATCCAGAAGCGAGGCCGACTGGCGTCGAGCCCACACCACCTGAATCTCCAGTCACACAGCCAGCGCCGATCGAGCTGGTTAATCCCGGTTTTGAGGCTCGCGACGCCAGTGGGCTGCCGGGTGGTTGGATGAGCACGGGCGATGTGTCTGCCGTCCTGATCGAAGAACGCGGCCATTCCGGCGAGTTCCG
>JAJZSS010000160.1 GCA_021849525.1 Chloroflexota bacterium | reverse complement strand
TGTAAATCGCGAAGGTTGGCGGGGTATTGTGCATTGAGCCTCCCGCAGCCTGGACCCGATAATCCAGCATTACCGGGAGATTGTCGGGGGCGCAATCGAGTAAATCCTCGCGCAGGATAACCATCGTGACACCCGCCGGACCGGCGTTTTTCTGGGCGCCGGCGTAAATCAAGCCATATCTGGCGACATCAACCGGCCGGCTCAAAAAATCGGACGACATATCGCATACCAGGGGTATCCCGGTTAATGGAACCGGCTCGCTTGGGTACTGTACACCATGGATAGTCTCATTCGAGGTGTAATGCAGATAGGCAGCCTGAGGGTCCAGCTCCAGCTCGGATTGCCGGGATACCCGGGTGAAATTTTCCGCTTCGCTGGTCGCAGCGCAGCGAGCTTCGCCAAGGCGTTGAGCATCTTTATAAGCTGCTTTGCCCCAGGTACCATTGATCAGGTAATCTGCCGATTTGCCAGCGGGGCGCAGATTAAGCGGGACCATGGCGAACTGCAGGCTGGCCCCGCCCTGTTGGAACAATATTTTGTAATTTGAAGGAATGTCCAACAACTGGCGCAGATCGGCTTCCGCCTGGGCCAGGATCGCCTCGAACGGCGCCGAGCGGTGGCTCATTTCCATCACCGACATACCCGAGCCCTGATAGTCGAGCATTTCGGCCTGGGCGGTTTTTAACACTGGTAGCGGCAGGGTTGCCGGTCCAGCAGAGAAATTGTGAACCCGATGGGTTACTCGATAAGTTGCCTGGGTCAAGTCGGTCATCGCTTCCATCCTCTGATTATTTTCAACAGTAATTCTCCTATTATTACCCTGCTTCGATTAAAGCAGGCACGACGATCAACGCCATAGAATACTCTGATTTTAACCTGCTTCTGCTATAAACGCCTTTCATCCTCGGACGAAAACACATGTCAATTGTCTGTCCATAACATGAGTTTATTCGTGATTAATTTCCCAAATTTGTGATATTATCAAAATGCAAGACTGCATAAAGCCTCCAGGCTTATGGCAGAATGCCAGAGATTAACAACCGAATATTTTTTCTCCGAGCCTTAGAGCCACTGACCCTTGCCAGGCGTTGCGATTAAGGCCGACCCCCGATCAATGGGGGCCATTTCAGCCTAACGCTGAAGTGGATGGGTGAGACGGACCTCAACGCCTCACCTCCCGAAATCTCAGGTCAAACCGAGATGGAATTGGAAAGGAGAACTGTGTCCGAGCAAGAACTATTCTACTCGCCAGATTCTCTTCTGGCGAGTTTTTTTTCGCAACCTGATACCCCAAAATTGCTCGTCCTCATAACCGGGGTGAGTGAAGCCGGGAAGACTACCTGGTGCCGCGCCTTGATCGAACGCGCCCTGGCAAGGGGTCTACGTCCTCGCGGTTTGATTTCTCCAGCCGTATTTGATTCCGGGAGCAAAATCGCGATCGACCTGGTCGATATCACCAGCGGCGAGCGCAAACGCCTGGCCGAGCGCCGCCCTGCTGACCAATCACCCGCGGTTCACGGCAAGAGAACCCACAACTGGTTGTTCAGCGATCCGGTACTGGCCTGGGGCAACGCGGTACTCTTGAATCTTCCTCCTACCGACTTGTTAATTATCGATGAATTAGGGCCGCTTGAGCTGTTGGAAAATGACGGCCTGACCAGCGGCCTTAAATTGATCGCCGAGGGCCAATATCGCCTGGCCTGTGTGGTCGTGCGGCCCTCGCTCCTGGCTGCCGCGCTGGAGCGCTGGCCCTGGGCCAAGGTGCTGAATGTTACCCGCAGTGCGGCGGTTGGGGAAAGCCAGACTCTATGATCCATATCCAAAACCTGAGCGTGAATTACGGGACTATCCCCGCCCTGCATGAGATTAACCTGGATATCGCAGCCGGGGAATGTGTGTTGATTACCGGGCCTTCTGGTTGTGGGAAAAGCACTCTGGGGCGGGTGATCTGCGGCTTGATTCCGCACGCCATCCCCGCTCAAGTTGAGGGACAGATCCAGGTGGCAGGCCTGGACACCCTGAGCCAGACCATTCCCACCATTGCCCAAAAAGTTGGCATGGTGTTTCAACGCCCGGCTTCACAGCTCTTTCACCTGCGCGTCGAAGACGAAGTCGCCTTCGGACCACGCAACCTGGGATTGGACGATTTTGACGTTCAAGAACGGGTGCGGTGGGCTTTGCAGGCAACCGGCCTGTATGATCTGCGCCACGTAAGGCCTGCTGCTCTCTCCGGTGGTCAAAAACAGTGTCTGGCGATCGCGGCCGCCCTGGCCATGCGGACCCAGGTGCTGGTGCTGGACGAACCAACGGCAAGTCTGGACGTGCCCAACACACGCCGGGTCATGGAAACCCTGGCAGCCCTGCAGGCTGACTATGGCATCACCATCGTCCTGATTGAGCACCGCCTGGCGGAAGCTGCCCAACTTGCCGGGCGAGTGATCCTCCTGGAAGATGGTGGGATCATTGCAGATGGCGCCCCAGCAGTAGTCTTTGCCGATAGAGATATCCGGCTGCGCCTGGGCCTGCGCCGCCCCACCGAGGAGCCTTCCGTATCCTGGGAAGAATTGATCCAATCCAATGGCAATTTACATCCAGAGTACCAGCCCCTGCTATCCCTGGATCACGTTTCGGCCGGGTTCAATGGGCACCAGATCATCCGGGATATCCAGCTCAGCCTGTTTCCAGGTGAATTTGCCGCCCTGGTCGGAGACAATGGTGCGGGAAAATCCACGCTGGCAATGGTGGCAGCCGGTTTGATCAAGCCTCAATCTGGGGCAGTCCGTTTCGCCGGCGGCGCCCGCCCGCGACCCGGTCTGGATGTGGCTTTGCTTTTTCAGGATCCCCAGGAGCAGCTATTTACCGACTCGGTCGATGAAGAAGTCGCCTTCGGCCCTCATAATTATGACTGCTTTGATCCCCAACAGCATAACCAGATCATGCACGAAGCCGATATCTGGGACTTGCGCCCGCGCCGTCCGCTGGCGCTTTCCGTAGGCCAGCAGCAGCGCACCACCCTGGCCGCCTGCCTGAGCCTCCGCCCGCGCTTGCTGATCCTTGATGAGCCAACCCTGGGGCAGGATTGGGGCCACCTGCAGCGCCTGATGAATTTCTTACAGGTGCTCAATCAGCAAGGCACTACGATTCTATTGATCTCCCACGACTATAAACTGGTCCATCGTTACGCTCAGAGAGTCATCCTGCTGCGGAGTGGGCAAATCGAGCGGATCGGAAAAATCCAATTTTCAACGGCAGCACAAACGGAGGCCAGCCATGAAATTATCCACACGTGAGCTTGCGACCCTGGCAGTTTTCGGCGCCCTGTGGGGTCTGGTCGAAATCAGCCTGGGAGCTTTACTAAAAACCTTAAATATCCCGTTGAGCGGAGTTGTGCTCGCTGCCATCGGGCTGACCATTGCCCTGGTGGGTAGAGCTTTTGTCCCACGGCGCGGCTCGACCCTGTTCATCGGGGTCATCGCCACGCTGCTCAAGTTGTTCAGCCTGGGCGGGGTTATCCTCGGGCCGATGGTTGGTATCCTCACCGAAGCCCTGGTAGCCGAGATCGTGCTCTCAATGCTGGGCAGGCCGCGCCGGAGTGGCTTCGTCTTGGCGGGTGCGCTGGGGGTAGCCTGGGTACTGCTGCAGCCCTTCGTCACCGGGCCGCTGCTCTTCGGGCGGACGGTATTCACCGTCTGGCTGGACTTACTCGATCGCGGCAACCAGCTCCTGGGGTTAGATCCATCGGCAGCCATCTGGATCGTGGCAGCCCTGCTGGCTATTCACCTGGCCATCGGCGCGGTGGTTGGCTGGTTGAGCTGGGATATCGCCCGGCTGCTGCAAGTCCGGCTGGGGCGGCCGGTCACTAGCACGAATATTTTGTAAACTGAACTAAACAGAAGGAAAAAACAAAATGAAACGCTTACTGCTCCTTATTCTCGTACTATCAATTGCATTGTTATCGGCCTGTGCATCCGCCAACCCGACTGAAGATCAAAATACGAGCTCTGAAAGCAACCCAACCCTGGTGATTTCCGGAGGTGAGACCAGCAAGTCTTATACCCGCTCCGACCTGGAAGCGCTGCCTGCCACTCAGGCAGCCTTCAAAGACGTGACTTATATAGGCGTTACCATCGCTGCACTACTCGAGGACGCCGGTATCGATCCGACCCAGGTCAAGGCGATCAAAGCTGTCGCCAGTGATGGTTATTCTTTGAATTACGATATCAGCCAGCTATTGGCAGATGATATTATCCTGGCTTATGCCCGCGCCGATGGCGATTTGGCCGAGGATGATGGCGCGTTCCGCATGGTGCTGCCCGGCGCGGAAGGCAAGCTCAATGCCCGGATGCTGGTAGAGCTTCAGATAATCAAATGATCTCTCAGCGCAGCCTGAGCCTGGGCTTACCGACTTCTTTCAAAGAACAATATCTGGGTACGGTTGGCTACCTGGCGATCTTTTTCTTTTCCATCGCCGCAGTCATGCTCACGCCAGCCCAGCGTTTGCCATGGGCCGCGGTGGTTTGCCTGCTGGCAGCAGCTCTGGTCTACCCGCAGGCCTTCCGCAGCCTGATGCGCCTGCGCTGGCTGGTGATGATTGGCTTGATGGCACTGCCGCCGCTGTTCTTGATCGGTGATTTGGATCGCAGCCTGGCAGGGATTCCCTATTCGTCCGAAGGCTTGCTGAGCGGCATGCAGATCGCCCTGCGTGTCCTGGTCGTGCTGGTCGCCATTCAGGGTATGACCAGCTCGGTCGATATTTCCTCGGTCGCCGGCTTGCTGGAACGCGCCGGCATGCACGGGCTGGGCTTCTCGGTAGGAGTAGCTTTGAATCTGCTGCCCGGCCTGCTCCAGTCGGCGCAAAATGCCTGGCGTAGCCTGTGGATGCGCGGCGGTTTACGCAAGCAGCGCCTGCGCGGCCTGCGCTTGTTGGCGGTAACGATCATCGCTGGCGCGCTCAGCCGGGCAGAAGAGATAGCCCTGGCTGCCGAAGCCCGCGCCTTTTTGCCCGAGTGCGCCCGGAGCATGCCGATTAAGATCGGAAAGCTGGATTGGGCAATCCTGGCGGTCAGCCTGCCCGGACTGCTGGCATTTGTGTTCATACCGGTGTAGGAGATTCTTATCGTGGAAACCCTCGCAGAATTACTGGCACGCTCAGCCGCCCGCCACCACAAACTCTGCCCGCGCCAGGTATTGGGGGTACGGATGGGCATGCTGGCGGGAAAGGTATTGAATCTTGACCTGCCCCAAAAAGAAAAACGCCTGTTCACATTCGTCGAGAGCGATGGCTGTGGGATGGGCGGGATTGCGGTTGCCAGC
>JAJZSS010000159.1 GCA_021849525.1 Chloroflexota bacterium | reverse complement strand
GATCTCGGCGAGCCGGGTGTAGGTAAGACTGCGATCGTGGAAGGTCTGGCGCAGCGGATTGTGGAAGGCGATGTGCCGGGACCTCTGCTGGACAAACGCGTGCTGCAGCTGGATGTGGGCTCGTTGGTGGCAGGCACAATGTATCGTGGGCAATTCGAGGAGCGCCTCAAGCGGGTCATTGACGAGCTGAAAGCCTCTGGGGCGATTTTATTCATCGATGAAGTCCACATGCTGGTTGGGGCGGGGGCAGCCGGCTCGTCTGTAGATGCTGCCAATATCCTCAAGCCGGCGCTCTCGCGCGGCGAGCTGCAGGTGATAGGCGCAACGACCATCGACGAATATCGCAAGCATATCGAATCGGATGCAGCCCTGGAACGCCGCTTCCAGCCCGTCGTTGTTGATGAGCCCTCGGTGGATGAGACGATTGAGATCTTGCGGGGGGTGCGCTCGGCTTATGAAGAGCACCACCGGCTGACGATCTCGGATGAAGCCCTGGATGCAGCGGCGCACCTGTCGTCGCGGTATGTCACCGAGCGCTTTTTGCCGGATAAGGCGATCGATCTGATCGACGAGTCTTCCTCGCGAGTCCGGATGTATAAAAGCCCGGCGGCGAAATCGGCCAAGGAGATGATGGGCAAACTGCGGGAGGCGCGCCAGAATTATGCGCTGACCGTTGAAGACGGGCGCAGCGATGATGCGCAGGAGATCCAGGAAGAAATCGATGGTCTGGAGCGCCAGATCGAGCGACTGCGCTCCACCTGGGATCGGGCAAACAGCCCGATCGTGACGGCAAACGATATTGCCGAGGTGGTTTCCATGTGGACCGGCGTGCCGGTGATGCAGATCGCCCAGGAAGAATCGCAGCGCTTAATGCAGATGGAAGATGAGCTGAGCAAACAGATCGTTGGGCAAGAAGAGGCGATCCAGTCGATATCGAAAGCCGTACGCCGGGCGCGGGCGGGGCTAAAAGACCCCCGCCGTCCAATTGGATCGTTTATTTTCCTGGGACCGACCGGGGTTGGGAAGACCGAGCTGACCAAGGCTCTGGCGCGGTTCCTTTTCGGCAGCGAAGAGGCTTTGATCCAGCTGGATATGTCCGAGTTCATGGAACGGCATACTGTCTCGCGGCTGGTAGGCGCTCCGCCCGGATACGTGGGCTACGAAGAAGCCGGGCAGCTGACCGAAGCTTTGCGCCGCCGGCCTTACTCGATCGTGGTGTTCGATGAGATCGAGAAGGCACACCCTGAAGCGCATAATATGCTGCTGCAGATCATGGAAGAGGGACATCTCTCGGACGCCCGCGGGCACAAGGTAGACTTCCGGAATGCGATCATCGTGATGACCTCCAATGTGGGGGCAGACATGATCAAGCGCCAGTCTACGCTGGGGTTTGCCCTCAAGCGGGACGAGGAAACTGAAGAACGCCTGGCGTATGATGAGATGCGCAAGAAGCTGACCGATTCGCTCAAGCGGGTTTTCCGGCCAGAGTTTATCAACCGCCTGGATTCGGTGATCGTGTTCCGCTCGTTGAACAAGCAGGATATCCAGCAAATCGTGGAGCTGGAAGTCAACAAGGTGGGGAAGCGCCTGGAAGAAAACCAGATCCAGCTTGAGATCTCCCCGGCAGCGTTGGATTTGATTGCCGAGCTGGGATATGACCCGGATATGGGCGCCCGCCCGCTGCGCCGGGTGATCCAGCAGAAGGTGGAAGATCCATTATCAGACGCTCTGCTCTCCGGAGAGTTTAAGGACGGAGAAGTGATCCTGGTGGACGTGAAAGATGGGGAGGTCTTCCTGCATCGCAAATCGGAAGAAATTCCCGAGCCGCCTGAGGCGATTGCGGCTGCTTGATCATTAGCTGCAGGCTGATCTATGGCAGCCGCCTGATCGTTTGTAATACGCCAGAATAAGGGACCAATGGGGTTTATCCGCCACTCCAGGCGGGTAAACCCCATTTATAATCAAGCTATGAGCAAAAGTCGAAGCGAATACGTATGCCAACAGTGCGGGCGGCGTTTTGCCCGGATGATGGGGCGCTGCCCGCAGTGCGGCACCTGGAACAGCCTGGTGGAAGAAGTGGTGACTCCTACCGCAGCGCCGGCGGTGAGACCGCTGGGCGGTGGGCGCTCGGCGCCGCGCCGCCTGGATGAGATCGGCGGCGACGTGGATGAACGGATGCCGGTATCGATCAGCGAGTTTGGACGGGTGCTGGGCGGCGGAGTGGTACCGGGTTCGATCGTCCTGATTGGCGGCGATCCGGGGATCGGGAAATCCACCCTGCTTCTGCAGGTCGCCCTGGAAATCGCCTCTCGCCAGAAAGTCCTGTACGTCTCCGGAGAAGAATCCGAGCGCCAGATCAAAATGCGGGCTTTGCGCCTGCTGCGGAGCGCCGACAATGGGGCGAAAGAGGCTGAGGTGCCCGACCAGCTATACCTAGTCACTGAGACGAACCTGGCTGTGATCGAAGGGCATCTGCAGCAGCTGCACCCGGACTTGCTGATTGTCGATTCGATCCAGACCACAACCCTGGACGATCTGGATTCTTCAGCCGGTTCCGTATCGCAGGTACGCGAGTGTGCTTCGCGCTTGCGAGAATTGGCCAAGGGCTCAAGTATGGCGGTGTTTTTAATCGGACACGTGACCAAAGAAGGGGCGATTGCCGGGCCACGCGTGCTGGAGCATATTGTGGATACGGTGTTATACCTGGAAGGGGACCGCTTCCAGTCGTATCGTCTGCTGCGCTCGGTGAAAAACCGGTTTGGAGCGACCTCGGAAGTGGGGGTGTTCGAGATGCAGGAGCGCGGCATGGTGGAAGTCAGCAACCCCTCAGAAGCTTTCCTGGCGGAGCGGATGATCAACGCCCCCGGCTCGGCGATTGCCGTGACGATGGAGGGGACGCGCCCGCTGCTGGTGGAGGTGCAGGGCCTGACCACGCCGACTTCGTTTGGGAACCCACGGCGCACACCAAATGGGGTCGATTTCAACCGCGTGCTGCTGGTGGTGGCCGTGCTTACCCGACGGTTAGGACTGAAGCTGGGCGACCAGGACGTGTTCGTCAATGTGGTCGGTGGGCTGACCATCGATGAACCGGCAGCTGACCTGGCGGTGGCGGCGGCGATCACTTCTTCGATCCGGAATGCTCCCCTGCGGGCAGATACCGTCTTGATCGGCGAGATCGGACTGTCGGGAGAGCTGCGCATGGTGGGGCAGATGCCGGCGCGCCTGCGCGAGGCTGCCAAGCTGGGCTTTAAGACTGCCATTGTGCCCAAGCGCCTGCGGCGCGGGGAGCCCTGGCCGGATGGGATGCAAATAATTGAAGCGCGTTCGGTCAACCAGGCGCTGGAGCATGCCCTGATGGCAGGGGAATAAGCGCAGCCCACTTGATTTGCTGGCAGCATGATGTCTTTTCCTGATCCTCTCACTGCATCCAATGCGGCATTAGCCATCGAGCCGGCTTTCAGGGTTGGCGGGGTGGCGGTGCACGGCGATCTCATCCTGTCGCCGATGGACGGCTATTCGGACCAGCCTTTCCGGTCGCTCTGCCGTTCCATCGGCTCGGCGATGAGCTATACCGAGTTCATCAATGCCATCGATGTGGTGCATATCCTCAAGCGGATCGAAGCCAAATTTGCCTATCTGGAGGCTGAACGCCCGGTCGTCTTCCAGATCTTCGATGATGATCCCCAGCGCCTGCTCAAGGCGGCGCAAATGCTCGTGCCCTACCAACCGGATATTATCGATATCAATATGGGCTGTTCGGACAAATCGGTAGCGGGGCGCGGGGCAGGGGCGGGATTGCTGCGCGAGCCAGGCAAAGTAGCTTCAATCTTTCGCCTGCTCAGCCAGAATCTGCCTGTGCCGGTGACCGGAAAGATCCGCCTGGGGTGGGATGCGGAGAGCCGCAATTACCTGGATATCGCCAGGATCATTGAAGATAATGGGGGAGCGCTGGTGGCGGTGCATGGGCGGACGAAGGCGCAAGGGTACGGCGGCGAAGCGGATTGGGATGCCATCGCGGAGATCAAGCAGGCGCTGCACATTCCGGTGATAGGGAATGGGGATGTGCGAACAGTGGCAGATATCGACCGTCTCAAAGCGCATACCGGCTGTGACGGGGTGATGGTCGGCCGGGCGGCGATCGGCAATCCATGGATTTTCGCACGCCTGGATCGGGAAGACGTAACCCGCGAGCAGGTGCACCAGATTGTGTACGATCACCTGGGGCGGATGCAGGAATTTTATGGCCCGGAGCGTGGACTGGTGCTTTTCCGCAAACATGCGGCGCACTACCTGGGACCGCTGTTTAAGAGCGTAGCGGAACGCCGCCAGCTTTTGACCGAGACGGACTCCCAGAACTTCCTGGCAAAAGTCGAAAGCCTGTATGCTGCCGGTGCGTGAGCCTTCGACGGACGCATATTCCATTCACCGTACTTTATAGAAAATCTACGTAAACTTACATTGACCTGGGGCTAATATCTGATAAATTTCTACAAGACTTATCAGATTTTTAATTTTTTCCTGGGGAGCATCTAAATGCTGCGGAGACGCATCCAACTTGGCTTGATTCACATGGCAGTGGCGATGACCTTGGTGCCAATCAACAGCACATTAAATCGGGTCATGATCAAAGAGCTGGCGATTTCGGCTACCCTGGTAGCAGCACTGGCATCGTTCCCCTACCTTTTTTCTCCGATCCAGATTGCAATTGGCTCTTTTGCCGACCGCCACCCGATATTCGGATTCCGGCGTACGCCTTATATCCTGTTGGGGCTCGGACTGGTGGTAACGGGGGTGATCCTGGCCCCGCAGGTGGCATTTTATATGGCTGAGCACCGCCTGCTGGGAATCCTGGTGGGTATCCTGGTATTTGGGCTGTGGGGGATGGGATTTAATTTCGCTTCGGTTTCTTATTTATCTCTGGCGTCGGAGATTTCTGGCGAAAAAGGTCGATCCCGCACCATCGCGGTGATGTTCTTCATGATGATCTCAGGGATCATCGTTACGGCGCTGCTGCTGAGCCGGCTGCTGGATCCCTATTCGCCCGAGGTGATGGTCAGTGCGTTTCGGTTGGTAGGCCTGCTGGCACTGGGGTTGGGCGGGATGGGATTGGTCCGCCTGGAAACTCGTCTGACGGGAGAGCGTGAAACAATTGAGAAGCGCCAGCGGATCGGGGAGCTTCTGCCCTTGATCTTCGAAAATCGCCAGGTAACCCTGTTCTTTTTCTATCTTGTTTTGCTGCTGGCGGCGATCCTGGGGCAGGATATCTTGCTGGAGCCGTTTGCCGCCCAGGCTTTTAACCTGCCGGTAACGGCGA
>JAJZSS010000158.1:637-5327 GCA_021849525.1 Chloroflexota bacterium | reverse complement strand
CTCCCCTGGTCCTTTTGACCGGGATTGTCATGTTCACCGGGGTGCTGATCTCATGGAAGGTCGACGACCGGCCGCGTGAATTCTTTGCCTTTATGTTCATCCTGGCGACCGGGGTGTTCGGTGTTTTTGTATCCCTCGACCTGTTCATGCTGTTCTTCTTCTACGAAATTGCCGTCTTCCCCATGTATCTGTTGATCGCGATCTGGGGCTGGAAGGTAACCCGTGAATACGCAGCCATGAAGCTGACCCTATACCTGTTCCTCGGCTCGATGGTCGCTCTGGTCGGGGCGTTGGCGATGTACTTTGCTGCTGGTTTGGGAACATTCGATATGCTGGCCCTCGAAAAAGCGAGCTTATCACCGGAATTCCAGAAGATCGTTTTCCCGTTTGTATTCATGGGTTTCGCGGTTCTTGGCGGCATCTTCCCCTTCCATAACTGGAGCCCGGATGGTCACGTTGCTGCACCTACCGCGGTTTCAATGTTCCATGCCGGCGTTCTGATGAAATTGGGTGCGTTTGCAGCCCTGCGAGTGGGCATTATGCTCCTGCCGGAAGGCGCCAAAGCGCACATGTGGTGGGTAATCCTCCTTGCCCTGGTCAATGTGGTGTACGGTGCATTTATCGCCAGCATCCAGACGGATTTCAAATATGTTATTGGCTTCTCTTCCGTCTCGCATATGGGGCTGGTTTCGATGGGGTTTGCCACCCTTAGCCGGGAAGGCATGCTGGGGGCTGGGGTTCAGATGTTCTCCCATGGGGTGATGACGGCTCTCTTCTTTGCTGTCGTCGGGATGGTTTATGACCAGGCTCACACCCGCCAGATCCCCGAGCTGAGCGGCTTCCGTAAAGTGATGCCCCTGGTTGCTCTGGCATTCATCGTCGGCGGCCTGGTCTCGATGGGTATGCCGGGCTTTTCCGGATTTGTTGCCGAATTCCCCATCTTTATGGGTGTCTGGAAGACCTATCCCTGGATCGCGATTGTCGCCGCGGTATCGATCGTGATCACCGCTGCCTATATTATTCGGATTATTGGTAAGGTCTTCTTTGGCAACCTGCCGGCGGAATTTGCCGACCATGTCCACGATGTGACTGTGTTGGATAAAGTCGCCCTGGTCTTCCTCTCGGCGATCCTGATCCTGGTTGGTGTCTATCCGTCGATCATGACGCCAATGGTCGAATCGGGCGTACAAAATATCCTGCGCCTGTTGGGAGGTGCATAAGTGATCGGTGGCTTTAATTCTTTGATGGTCCAGGCAATCTTGCCTGAAATCTTGCTGCTGGTCCTGGGTGGAGTAGTTCTGGCCCTCGACCTGATCCTCGCCAGGGAAAACGATCGCAGCCTGGGTTGGGTGACCGCCCTGGGACTGGTTTTGGTCATTATCGTCAGTCTGGTGATCGGGGTACCCAGTGCTGAATCGCAATCCGTTTGGGGCGGGATGGTGCGCTTTGACTGGCTGGGTTTCGTCTTCAAGATCGTCTTCATGTTTGCCGCGGCGATTACCGCCTTATTAGCTACGGATCACAAAGATGTAGGACAGCGCGGTGAGTTTTATGTGCTGATGTTGGCCTCCACCATTGGTATGTGCCTGATGGCCTCCGCCGGAAACCTGGTCATGCTCTACCTGGCAATCGAAACGACCTCGATCCCCATGTATGTCCTGGCAGGCTTTATGACCCGCGATCAGCGATCTACCGAGGCAGGTTTCAAATATTTGCTGTTTGGCGCGTTTGCATCGGCGGTGATGTTGTATGGTTTTAGCTTGTTATATGGTTTCGCCGGTACAACCTCGATTTATGACATCGCGACCGGTTTACGCGCTGGGACTGTACCAACCACGAACGTAACAGCGACCTTACTTCTGATCCTGGTCGGCTTTGCATTCAAGATCTCCGCAGTTCCTTTTCATTTTTGGGCGCCTGACGTCTATGAAGGCGCTCCCACGCCAGTCGCCGGGTTCCTGTCGACAGCATCGAAGGCGGCCGGGTTTGCTGCTTTGATCCGGGTTTTCCTGGTTGTTTTTCCCACCGCAGCGATTGAATGGGGTGCGGTAGCCACCACCCTGGCGGTCGCCAGCATGACACTGGGAAACTTCCTGGCGCTGGCGCAGAAAAACCTGAAACGGATGCTCGCCTATTCCTCAATTGCCCATGCCGGTTATATCTTGATCGGTATTTCGGCGATCGCAGTCTCAGCGCCGGGCTCGGATAATGCCCAGCTCGGTGTTTCAAGCGTGGTTTTCTACCTGATCGCCTATCTGGTGACGAACCTGGCAGCCTTCGGCTCGATCGCCGTTTTCGAGCGAGCCACAGGCTCGGACGACATAGCAGCTTTTAACGGGATGAGTCGTCGTTCTCCCGCTTTGGCCCTGATCATGCTGGTAGCCTTACTTTCTCTGTCCGGGATGCCTCCACTGGCAGGCTTTGTCGCCAAATTCTTTGTCTTTGCCGCGGCCGTCAAAGCTAATTTGATCTGGCTGGCTGTGGTTGGTGCACTGAACTCAATTGTCGGTCTGTACTACTATATGACGGTCCTTAAATATATTTACCTTTATCCACCGTCGGAAGAGACCCCGATTGTTATGACCAGGCCGTTCACAGTGGCTCTGGTTATCCTGAGCATCGTGGTGATCCTCGTGGGGACAGCCTTCTCACCGATTTATGCCTGGAGCACAGCAGTCGCTGCCGGATTGTTCTAGATTGCACATTGACGCTCGAAATTTCAATGTGTTATAATCCAAGACTGTGACTGGAGCAGCTTCGTGAACAATAAAGGACAGCGGAAATCAGTTTTCACACCCGTTCTGCTCCGAGTCGCTTTCCTGGTTGGAATTCTGACCCTGGTCATTATCTTCGCCTCGCTGCTCTTGGGGCTCTGGCTCGATCGTATACTCGATAGCAGGCCGTTATTTACCATATTGTTGCTGGTGTTAAGTATGCCGGTGTCCTGGGTGGGTGTGTTTAAAGTTGTCAATCGGGCGAAAAAACAGCTTGAGACAACGCCTTCGCAGCCTGGGAGCACTTCTAATCATATCCGGGAGGAAGCATATCGTGACGAAGACTGAAAACAGAGGCACCGGAATCAATCGTTGGATCGTGGTGATCCTGATCGCCGCCACGGTGTATTTTAGCGGGGTCTTTAAACCGATCCGCCCCCATATCCAGCTTCCAGGAGAAAACGTCGCAGGCCCATTGTTCCCTCTTTTTGGGCAGGATTTCTACCTGACCAACACAATGATCACCACGCTGCTCGTTGATGCTGTGCTGATCTTGTTGGCTTTCGGCGTAAAGCGCACCCTGGGTACTGAAAACACCCCGTCACGCGGGATCGCCAATGCTTTCGAAGCCATTGTAGAAGGAATTTATAATTTGGCCGAATCGACCGCAGGGACGAAATGGGCAAAGCAATTCTTCCCCTGGGTGGCAACGATTATCCTCATGGTATTAACTGCCAACTATATTAAACTCTTGCCTGGCATTGAGACGATTGGTCTGCTGCATGAATCTCATGAAGGTGGCAATCCAATCCAGCAGGTGATTCCTGGAGTCGCTACCCTGGTGGATGATGGGGGCGCTGCTGCTGCCGCCGGTGAACACCTGTATGGGTTAATCCCATTCTTCAGGGGACCCTCAACCGATCTGAACTTTACGCTGGCTCTGGCACTGACTGCAATGGTCATGGTTCAGGTATTCGGCGTCAAAGCCAATGGCCTGGGTTATTTTACAAAATTCTTGAATTTCGGTCCCTTCTTGAAGATCTGGACAACGAAAAAAGTTGGTCCATTCGATGTGATCATGCCGTTTATTGACATCTTCGTCGGTATCCTGGAGTTGATCGCCGAATTTGCCAAAATCATCTCGTTCTCCTTCCGTCTTCTTGGCGCCCTCTTTGGTGGAGCCATCTTGCTGATGGTTTTAGGGACGCTCGTTCCGGCAATTCAATTCGGAATTGTATTCCTGGAATTGTTCATCGGTTCAATCCAGGCGCTGGTTTTTGGGATTCTGACTCTGGTCTTTATGACGGTCGCGATCCAATCGCATGGGCATGGCGGAGAAGAAGGCGAAGCGCATTAAATCCCCAGTGGGTTTACATCGCAAAGCTTCATCCGTTTGGCTAATTAATCATCATCAATAATCCAAACTCACTATTGGAGGAGGTTTTTCAAGATGGAATTGACACCTGAAGTCGCCGAGATCATTGTTAAAGGACTCAAATATATTGGTGCTGGTCTGGCCATGGTAGGCACACTTGGCGCCGGCCTGGGTATTGGTCTGCTCGGCAATGGCGCCATGCAGGGTATTGCCCGCAACCCGGATGCAGCCGGCACGATCCAGATCAACATGATCCTGGCGATTGCTTTCGCGGAAGCGGTTGCGATTTACGCCCTCGTCGTGGCTCTGGTCATCCTGTTCGTTGGCTAACCCGCCTGAAGATACGATAAGGAGGACAAATTGGAAGCATTAGGTATTAACTTAGGTTATCTGCTTGTTCAGATCCTCAACTTCCTGATCATCCTGGTGGTTCTACGGGCGTGGGTCTATAAACCCATTCTGGGCTTGTTTGAAAGCCGCAGGGATAAGATTTCGCAAGGGCTGGAAGACGCCCGTGTGGCTGCGGAAGCACGTGCCAATGCTGAAAAAGAAGCCCGCGATATCATCGCCAGGGCAGAAACCGAAAGACAGCAGAAGGTGC
>JAJZSS010000158.1:0-627 GCA_021849525.1 Chloroflexota bacterium | reverse complement strand
CGATGCCAGCCTGCAGGCCGAGCAAACTGCCAAAGACGTGATGGCCCAGGCTGAGGTTCAGGCCGCCAAAATCCGCGAAAATGCTCAGGCGGAAATTTCCCAGGAGCGCAATCAGATCCTCGCCGATGTGCGCGGTCAGGTCGCAGCCCTTGCCATGTCGGCCACCCAGAAACTGCTCGGGGAAGCCCTCGATGAAAAGCGCCAGCGCGCTTTGATCGATGAATTCTTCTCAGGTGTCAAAGCCGGTAAAGTCGGCATCCTGGAAACCGAGATGGCAGGCGATTCGGTTGAAGTGACCAGCGCTCTCCCACTCACCGACAGCGAGCGCCAGGCGGTTGAAACGGATGTGCTTTCAAAGGTAGGATCCCAGGCAGCAGTATCCTTCCGCGTCGACCCTTCCATTTTGGGCGGCCTGGTGGTTAAAGTCGGCGATAAAATCGTCGATGGCTCTGTCGCCGGCAAGCTCGATACCATGCGCCAGGGTCTGCACTAATCCGCGGCAAAAATCGTTTCAGGCGCCATAGACGTTATCAATAATCACCGGTGTTTACCGGAACCAGGCTATCCAATGGCGCTCAAGGGAAATCTTGAGCGTCATTTCATATCTCGAGGTCCATGTACAAGTAT
>JAJZSS010000157.1:3096-5338 GCA_021849525.1 Chloroflexota bacterium | reverse complement strand
GTGCCTTTATGCGCCTGCATGGGGCGGGCGGGCAGTGAAGCGCGGATATCATCGACATCCGGGACAGTGATCTGTATGGCGCGGTAGGCTTCCAGGCCTTCGCCATCGCGCGGCAAGCCAATCCCCACCAGGCGCAGCTCACCCACATTCTCGTAAGCAGGAAATTTCAACAGGCCCTGTTTGTAGGCAGCCATCGTCACCGTCAGGTCGGCTGGCAGGGTCTCGGGGGCAGCTTCTCCGGTATCACAGTCCACGCCCGAAGGGCAGTCGACTGCCACCACCGCGGGTGGGTCTTCCAGACCGTCCAGGGCCTGGCGGACATGCTCCAGAGCCTGGGCGATCTCAGGTTTGAGCGGCAGGCGCATCCCGGTACCCAGGATGCCATCCAGCAGCACACCGCAACCCGCCAGGCGCTCGTAGAGGTGGGTTCCGGTGGCATCGTCGGCTAACGAGAATACTTCACCGCCTGAGGCCAGCAAACGGGCAATCAAGGGGTCAGTTTCCGGGCGGGGGCGCACCAGGCAGGCCGATACATCCCAGCCCCACTGCGCCAACCAGTTCAGGGCAACCAGGGTATCCCCGCCGTTATTCCCGGAGCCCACCAGCCCCAGAGCTCCTTCAGCCCGCAAAAAACCGTAGGCCTCTTCGATCTCTTCCGCCAGGCCGCGCCCGGCGAATTCCATCATCTGGGCATAGCCATGCCCGGCGGCGTCCGCGGCGCGCTCGATTGCGACCATTTCGGCAACGCTGACCAGCTTTGCAATCATGATATAACCCTCCTGCCCCTGAATTACCCGATCCCGCAGAAAAAATCACGACGATTTTCCCTGTCTAATGTTTGCGCCGTTTGCCGGTGAGCAGAGCCGCGCCGGCCAACGCGCCGGCTGCGAGGGAGACTGCTCCCAGCGCCGGCAAAAAAGGCGCCAGCCTGCGCCGGACAGTACTCCAGTCTTTATGCTTCAGCTCCGGGGCCTGGGCCAGCAGCTCAACAACCGGCTCCAGGCGCTGGCGGGGGCCGACGCCCATCATCAGGCGTATAAGCGCCGCGATCAGCTCATAACGCCCGGCCTGGCGTGCCAGGGTGGCAATATCCCAGGCGTAGGGCGGGCTGCCCTCCAGCCTGGAGAACGGATATGTAAACTGCAGCAGCCCTTCTTTGCCGTGCGTGCGCCCGTAACCGGAATCATTGACTCCGCCAAAGGGCAGCATCCCCACGCCGAAGTGGGCCACGGCATCATTGATCACCGCGGTACCGCTCTTCAGACGTGCAGCTACCCGCCGGGCGCGCTTGAGATCGCTCGTCCAGATCGACACCCCCAACCCGTAACGGCTGGCATTGGTAAGGGCGATCGCTTCGTCTTCATCGGCAACCGCCACGATTGGCAGGACCGGCCCGAAGGTTTCTTCCTGCATGATCAGCATGCTGGAGTCCACATCTACCAGCACAGCCGGGGTGATATAACTGCCGCGGCGCTCCCCACCGGTGAGCAGGCGCGCACCTTTTTCCAGGGCATCCTGGAGATGGCGCATCACTACTGCGATCTGGCGCGGGTCGGTCATTGGACCCACGTTGAAACGGCTGTCTTTGGCTGTCGAATAGCCCACCTCCAGAGCCTGGGTCTCGGCTACTGTCAGATTTACAAACTGCTCATAGACCGGCTGGACGACATAAGCCCGCTCGATCGCCACGCAGGACTGCCCGGCATTGTAATTGGACGCCCACACCCCCCAGTGCGCCGCGGCGGGCAGATCGGCGTCTTCCAGCACCAGCATGGCATCCTTTCCTCCCAGCTCGTAGCTGCCAGGAATGAGAAATTCAGCGGCAGCCCGGCTGACCTTGATTCCGGTGGAGGTCGAGCCGGTGAGGAAGATATAATCCGGCCTGGCCTGGACAAGCGTGGCGCCGGTCGCGCCATCCCCATGCACCACTCGAGCCACGAGCGCCAGCTCCGGGATGCTGTTCAGCAGCTTTTCAACCAGCGCCCCGGTCGCCGGGGTCACTTCCGAGGGCTTTAATACCACAACATTGCCAGCCAACAAGGCAGCCAGGAGCGGGGCTAGTGCCAGCATCAGGGGATAATTCCAGGGGGACAGCACCAGGACAACGCCGTACGGCCGATATTCAACCGAGGCGCGCTTGGTGAAATACAACCCGCTGGACACCGGGTGAGGTCGCAGCCAGCGCGGGGCATGCTTAAGGTAAGCCTGTAAATAATCAGCCAGAATCAGGACCTCAATCAGG
>JAJZSS010000157.1:589-3086 GCA_021849525.1 Chloroflexota bacterium | reverse complement strand
GGCGTCCTGGCGGCTCTTACCGGTATCCTGGCTCACCACAGCGCTGATCTCGTCCCGCTTATCGATCAACAGGGCCTGGAACTGGCGCAGGATGCGGATGCGCTGGCTCAAAGGCTGGCTCGCCCACTGCGGGGCAGCCTGGCGGAGAGCGTCCATACTGGCGGTAATTTCTGTGGGGGTGGCAGCCGCGACTTCGCCAAACTTCTCAGATGTGGCGGGGTTGATAAATTCTAAAACTGTGGGCGAGCTCATGATCATCTCCTGTTTGTGGCAAGGAAACCAGAACGCTCCCCCCTGTGGCGATCGCCTGGAGACAGTTTACCATAACTGGTTTCATCAATTCCGAAGATTCAGGGCGCTAAAGCCCGCTCACATCCGGGCCAGCCAACCCGGCAGGCCAGTGATCAGGCGCTTCATGATCTCGGCCGCAGAACGCTGAAAGTAAGATAGATCTCCGTAGGCGGCGCTGCCGGAATCGCCTACCACATCGCTCACCCCGCGCAGGATCAGCAGGCGCACGCCCTGGCGGGCGGCCACCCAGGCAATCGCCCCCGATTCCCAATCCCCGGCCACAGCACCATAACGCCGGGCTAAATCGGGGATTTCTTCGACCAGGAGATCGCGATCGCCCGAGACCAGCAGGGTGCGCCGGACGGGCTGCGGGTAGGGCAGCTCCAGCCAGGAGAGATCGATCTGAGTGGAATAGTGGGCGATATGGGCGTCAAAATCGCCCATCTGCTCGATAATATCGTAGACCACGGTGCGCTCCACGAGCAGGATCTCGCCTTTTTCGACCTGCCCGGCAAAACCGCCGCAGGTGCCCAGGTTTACCAGCAGATCGGGCTGCCAGCGGTCGATGGCGTATTGGGTCGCCCCGGCAGAAGCAATCTTGCCCCAACCACCGTGGAAGAAAATCAGAGGACGATAGGCTGTTCCTGCGGCTGGTTCAGGGTCTGTTTCAACAGCAGGAGCTGGAAAAATCGTTTCAAACCAGTCGCCGTATGGGCTGGACTGCAGGCCGGCAGCCGGGAAATGCGCCTGCACCGCCTGCCATTCACCGTCGGCCGAGATCAGGACCACTACCTGCGGTTTGTTCTCCATCGCTGGTCTCATACTACATTCAATGCCGCACACTGGCTGTGCAAACCGGCCGCATCCAGGAATCCCTCGGCTGCGCCGGCGCTGCCAATCTTATACGCCGCGAAAACCTGGGCACGCTGCAGCGCCCGGTACGGGTCGGATTGGGAAAGAGTTTCATGCAAAAAACAGGAAAACAGGGCATCCCCGGCGCCGATGCTGCTGACCACCGGGCGCAGGTGAACAGCGGGGAAGCGCCCCATAAAACCATCCCGGCGGACTGCCAGCAGCGCCCCCTGCGCCCCCAGGCCGATCACCAGGATCTCTGCCGGGCAGCGCTCCAGCACCCGAAGCGCCCAATCCTCCGGCGCACAGGGCAGGCGCTCGTCGCTCATGAAGAGAATATGCGCAGCCGCCATGAAATCCCGGTTGTAAGGATCGTCCAGATCACTGAGGGTGTGCACATCGGTCGCCACCCGCACGCCAGCCTGGCGCGCCGCCGCCAGCAAAGGCCGCGAGAAGTTGATATTGCACAGGATCGCCAGGTCGCAGGCTGCCAGGGCTGCTTGATAACCCCCGGGAGGGTAAACCTGCTCCTGGATGTCTTTTAGATCGACATGGATCTGGCGCCTGCCGTCCGGCCCGAACAGGATCACGGATTGGGCGGTGGCGGATGGACAGGTTAAAACCCCGGCAGCCGGGACGCCGTCCTGGGCTAATGTCCGGCGCGCCAGCCAGCCCGGCGGGTCGTCGCCAATCAGGGAGAGCAGGGTCACCTGATCCCCCAGGGTGCCAAGCGCTTTGGAGATATTGTAGCCCACTCCCGAGACCGTGCTGGCGACTCCATGGAAGGGATAGCGCACCGGTTCGTAATGGACGGGGAATGTTTCCACCTGCAGGGTGGTTTCCAGGTTGATTAGGCCCGAGACCAGAAATCTCGCCATACAGGCTGCCCTTCAGGAATTTGCCAGGGTTTCCAGCTCGCTGACCACCCGCTCCAGCTCGGCAGCGCGCGGCGAAGCCAGACAGGCCTGGAAGATTTCCACCAGCCGGCGGTAATACCACAGTGTGCCAGCTTTCCCGCCGTTGAAACGCTCCAGGCTCTGGCTGCCCTCCTGGCGCACATCATCCAGGATGCTGCGGGCATTGTGCAGCTTATCCGCCAGTGAGATGCGCAGCACCTCCGGACCAGCCTGGGCGAGATGCTCTAGATACTCCTCTTTGCGGGCCTGCCAGGGCGGCTTGGGGATCGCATCGGTATCGCTCAATTCCATCACCCAACCGGCGATTTGCTCGCCAAAACGCTGGCGGATCTCTGCCAGGGTAGCCTGCCCGCCCTGGTCTTCGACGGCGTCATGGAGCAGTGCCGCGATGGCTTCGTCTTCGCTCCCGCCATCCTCCAGCACCAGGGCCGTCACGC
>JAJZSS010000157.1:0-579 GCA_021849525.1 Chloroflexota bacterium | reverse complement strand
CAGCAGGTGGGAGATATAGGGGATGGACGTGCCTTTGCGCAGCTGGTTACGGTGCAGCTCAGACGCAAACAGGAATGCCTGGTCGAAGCGTGGGCCAAGGACCGGTTTCATCGCGTTTCCTCAGGGGCAGATCTCAAAATCGCTGGTGACCGGGATGCCAAGGCGCAAGGTGCTGATCACCGAGCAGTATTTATCTTCCGAGAGGTGGATGGCTTTCTCCAGCTTTTCCGGATTGACCGGGCCGTAGACCATATAGCGGAGGTGAATTTTGGTGAAAGTATACGGCGGGTCGCTCAGGTTTTCGCCGCTGCAGAGCACCTGCAGGTCGCGCAGCGGCTCGCGCTGCTTGGCCAAAATATCCACCAGATCCCAGGTTGCGCAGGCCGCCGCCGAGAGCAGCATCAGATCGGAAGGCTTGACTCCGCTCCAGTGCAGCGGCTCGTTGGGCAGACGCCCAATTGTGAAGCTGTGCCCGTTTGAATCGCTGGCGACGAACAAGTGTTGTTTCACCCAGTGCAGCGTTACAGTCCCCATATTGTCTTCTCCTCATTAAGATGCCGGCAGGCTAAAATCGACGAT
>JAJZSS010000156.1 GCA_021849525.1 Chloroflexota bacterium | reverse complement strand
CGTGTCGTGGATGGCTCGCCAGATTGTCTGCCCTACCCGGTATTTTTCGGCAGATTCCATCGCTGGACCGATAGCCAGCGCGCTCCATAGAAAATCTTCGTAGCGTAGATCGGCAAAATTGTGCAGCCGGTTCACATTCCCCGGCTTGGGTGCGCTCACCTCCAGCAAGCAGGCCATTTGCGCCGCCCGCCCGATGCGCTTCCCTGGTTTTTCGTCGCCGCTGTTTAATCTTTTGCCAGGCTGCATAATAGATATTCTACGATGACATCCGCCACATTAAATGTAACTGTCTTTCGCAAACCGCGCCAGCCGGGGATGCTGTTGACCTCCAGCACATACACTCGCCCATCTTCCGCTGGCATCAGGTCCACCCCGGCATACTCTGTCCCCACCAGCCGCGCCGCTTCGATGCTCAGCTCCTGTAAATCCGCTGGCAGCTCGATCGCCTCTACCTCCGCACCCTGGGCAACGTTGGTCTTCCAGCCATTGCCCCGCCGCCGCATGGCCGCGATCACCCTGTCCCCCACCACAAACGCCCGGATATCCTCCTGCCCGTGGGGAATATACTCTTGCAGGTAGAAGATATACCGGTCCAGCTCCAACGACCGGAAAACCCGGTAGGCAGTATCTTCATCCGATACTCGCCGCATCCCTTTGCCTTCTGAGCCGAACAGCGGCTTCACCACCACATCTCCCATCGCCCGGAAAGCCTCCAGCGCCTGCTCGAAATCTTCGGTCACCATCGTCCGCGGCGTCAGGATTCCCGCATCTCGCAGCAGGAAATCGGTGTAATACGTGTCCACCGTGCGCTCGATCGCTTTCGGTGAATTCATGATCCGCATCCCCATGTGCTCCAGCCGGTGCAGCGCGTCCATGCGGAAGATGATCTGTTCCAGAGATCCAATCGGGATCGTGCGAACAATCAGCGCCTGGCAGTCTTCCAGGCGCTGACCATACACTTCTACTTGAGATGGCTCCCCGGTCCATGCCGCCAGGCGCTGGATGGGGAAAAAGCACGGCGTTACATCGTGGCCTTTGAGCGCATCAAGCAGCGCCGTTGCATGCCAGCCCGCTTGCGATGACAGAACTCCGATCTGCAGGCTCTGGCCGCTCAACGTTTAACTCTCGAGCAGCGAGGCGCGCAGCAGGGCCGGGTTGGGTTTACCGGCGGTGAAGCTGCGCCCGCTGGTAGTATTGTTCAGGATCACTTCCGCCGGGCTGAACAGCAGCGGGTCGATCTGGTAGAAATCCCCGCCATAGCGCTGGAACAAATCATAGAACGGCGTCCCGTAATCGCGCGAGGTTGAGGAGGGCACCTTACCCACCAGCTCGCTCAGCTCTTCGTCGCTGGCCTGCACGGTATAAAATGCCTGGCCGCCGTAGAGTACCCCGTCATTGGTCCGCCCGATGGCTTTCAGGTCATCGGCGGCGATCGTCGCCAGCGGGCACACCCCATATCCCGCGCTCACCTTGCGTACATCAAAGCCCAGCTCGACCATCTTGTGCAATCCAGTTTCCACCACCCGTGCCGCGATCTGCACGGTTCCAACCAGTGAAGCCGTTGGCGCGATCAGCAAGGTGACACACTCCGGCTGCACCCGGCATTTTTGGGCGATGTACTCGACCACATCTTCTTTGGGCAGTTTGCGCCCTTCCAGCAAGAGGATGGCGACATCCGCCTCGTCTTTGTAGTCCAGCTTCGCGTACAGTTCTTCCCCGGCATACAATGCCCGCGCCGGGCCGGAGCCCATGGCGAAGAATTTCTCGCGTTTAACTGCCCAACCCGCGTACTGCGAGCCCATGCAGGCGATATGCGGATACGTCACGCTGACGCTTACCGCCGGCAGCCAGAAGGAATCTTTTCCCGCTTCCTCATATACCAGCCGCGTCAGGCTCACCTGCCCCAATCCTCCCAGGCAGGCTTCGGCGAACAGCCGTCCGGCTTCCAGGCTGCCGGGTACTTTCACCCCCGCGTCGATCACAGTCGCCCCATTGGAGAGCTGGATTACATTCAATCCCAGGGCATCGCTGTCCTGGATCATTTTCCACACGATCTCAGTAGTTAATCGGTTAATGCTGATCATAGACTAAAATTTCTCCTTTTCCGAGGCTGGTGAAATCGCCGCTGTAGCGCCGGTAATTTCCTCCGACCAGCTCATCGGCCACGCTCACGCCTCTGCGGCGTAAATCGTTCAGGATCAAGCGCAGGAAACCCGGCTGGTAAACACAGTCATAATGGAAAGTGGGCAGCAGCTCCGGCTCCTGGTAGGTCACCAGCGTCCCGTATTTCATCCCGGCTCCCGGACGGCTCCCCAATCCGCCGAAGTTTATCACCGTCCCGGCCAGCATAAACGCCCCGGTAAAATCGCCGGTCCGTCCCTGGACCACGATCAGCCCCCGCCGCATCAGCGCCCCGGTTTCGTTTCCGGTATTTCCTCCCACCCAGATAAATCCCCGGTTCATCCCGTGCCGGCTGCCGCGATAGGCACCCCCCAACCCGTGCCCGGCGTTGCCGTGAATGCGGATCGTGCCGCCGGTCATTTCTGCCCCGGCCCAATCGCCGGTATTGCCGTGCACCTCGATCTCCCCCCCGTGGATCTGGGCGCCCAGGTGCATCCCTGCATTCCCATGGATGGTGATCTTACCCTGCCTCATCCCCGCCCCGATATACTTAACATGGGCGAGGTCGCCTTCCAGCTCGATCCCTTCGCTCCCGTTGCCGTTTACGGTAAAGAAATCGCCGATCTGGCATTGCTCGTTCCCGTACAACACGGGCAGCCCAGCGATCTCAGCCACGCTTTTTCCGCTGAATTTCTCCGGTGTTATCGCTTCAGCTTCCAACGGATAGTTGGATTGGATGTTGAGTGTTAGCCTGGTCATGCTGGCGCCGCCTCTCCCAGCACCCGGTGCAGGTCGATCTTAAATTGCCCCAGTGTGCCGCCATAATTTCCTGCGGTGATCCGCCGGATGCCCGGGATGCACGCTGCCAGGATTCCCACCCGGGTGGCTTCTTCCACCGCCTGTACATTTAGCCCGTCGATCACAATCTCCAGGACCGAGTTCACCCCTTCGGGTAGCTCGCTTTGCACGCACCCTCGCAGGGTGGGGCAAAATGCATCGTTGGTCGATGCGATCAGGAATTTATATTTCGAGCGCGTCTTGCTGCCGCTGCGCACGATCCCGCCGGGGAAGGGTAAAATCATCCCCCGCACCTGCTTCATTGCTTCTACCGCTCGTTCGGTTGCTTCCAGGGTCACGTCCGGGTCTTCCCCCAACACCAGGAAGTTCCCCCCGCCTACCGAGCGCTGCATCCCCAGCTTGGCTTCGATCAGAAACTCCCCTTCCATCACCGGGATGCGCCAGAAGCGCCGTCCATTCACCAATTTGCTTCCCTGGTACCCATCCCCAAAATAGCGCAGCTGCCCGCCAATGGATAACTTATCCGCTGCTTCCAGCCCGTTGAAACAGGCCGTCGTCGGGCAGGTCATTACCGTCTGCCCGATGCGTTCCATCAGCCGCTTGGGTAGGTCGTCCTTGGAAGGCGTGAAGAAGAGCACGCTCACCCCGGGCCTCCCATCCAGGGTGTCTTCCACATCACCTTCGATCCCGGCCTCGCATTTGCAGCCAATCACCGAGGTGGCAAATCCGGTCATTTTAGTCGCCGCTTCCCAGGCCCACTTGCGATTTTTCGCCGTGATGATTACCCGGGTGCCCCACATTTTGAAGGCTTCAGCAAAGGTATCTTCTATTTCAACGCCATTAATCAGGAGTGCCATGACTTTACAGACCTCCTTCTTTTTCCACGCAGGCTACCGGCGCTGGTTTGGGCAGGTAGTGTTCCAGCTGGACTGGATAGTTCTCGAAACGGATGGTGTAGTATTTGTCAAAGTACTCGCGGATTTCGGTTTTGACGCTCGGATCATAAGTCGGGTCGGCGTAGAAGGTCTTGCCATACGTTTCCGCCCGGATATGCCCATCCTCTACCAGCACCACCCCATCTTTCAGCACATAGCGGGGAGCTGAGAACATCGCCTCTTTGTCTTCATTTTTATCGTAAATCGTGATATCCGCATCGGCTCCGGCGCCCAGGTGCCCTTTATTTTGCAGCCCCAGCAGCCTGGCTGGCGCCGCCCGGGTGACGATGGCGATCTCGTTCAGTGTGTATTCCCGGTCCAGGTCGGGCAGGCTGGTCTTTGCCAGTGCATTCTGGTTGATCTTTGCCATCATTTCTTTGCGATATTCGCGGTCCATCAGTAGCCGGATGATGCGTGGGTAGGAGATGAACGAGGCCCCATTCGGGTGATCGGTGGTCAGGGCAATCCGCCAGGGATCTTGCATTTGCAGGAACCACTCCAGCCCCACCGCCCACTGCGTGGCATGCACGTAATTTTTGTCTTTATATTCGATCGGTACGATGCCGCAGCCTTCCTCGTTCTCCACATCCGCATTGATCCATTTACGCCCCGTCACCTGGTAGAGCATATAACCCACCGGTCCATCCCCGGTCATCGATGTAGTATCCCCGAATAACACCTGTCCCACATCAACGCTGATATTGGGGTGTGAATTCACATAATCAACCAGCTCCTTGACCCGCGACTGGAATAACTCTCCCGGATTCCCCCCGTAGCTGTGGAACTGGATATGGGTGATATGCCCGCACCGTCCCTCCAGCGCCTTCATCGTCTCCAGGGTCGTCTCCCAGTTTCCGGCTACGCCCAGATTGTTGCAGTGGATATGCACCGGGTGCGGCAGGTTGAGTTCGGTGGCGGCGTCTGCCAGCCCGCGTACGATCTGCCGCGGCGTCACCCCAAAGCCGGTAATTTCATCGTCAATCGTGTGCGCGTTGCCCAAGAACTTCCACAGCTCCACCCCACCCGGATTCACGATTTTGACCGCATACGACTTGGTCGCCTCCAGCATCCAGCCCACATAGTCGCGCACCAGGTCGGGTCTCTTGGCCGCGATCTGCTGCATAATGAACTCGTTATTCCCCATCACGATAAAAAAGCCTTTATCGATGATGGGAGTGTCATTGAATTCCTCGTGTGCGTGGCGGGCGCCCATCGGCGGTACGGCGGCATCGAAGGCCGTCGTATAGCCCATCGTTGCATACCGGTAGCCGGTTACAAAGGTGGAGGGCACGCTCCCACCCACCCCCGAGCGGGTGATCTTCGTCTTTGGCACTACATCCAGGCGGTGGTCCTCCGGGCGCAGCTTGCGCGACAGGTTCACCTTCGATCCTGCAATATGGGCGTGCATGTCCACCCCGCCCGGCATCACCACCATCCCGCTGGCGTCGATGGTTGGTCCTCCCGGGTCTTCGGCGACAATCTTCCCGTC
>JAJZSS010000155.1 GCA_021849525.1 Chloroflexota bacterium | reverse complement strand
CTGGGGAGCAAGTTCTCCAGCCGCAGCCTGGGTCAGGCCGACTACCGCGAATTTGGAGGCAACATAATGCGCGAGGAATGGTGCGTTTCCACGTTTACTCGCCATCGAAGCAATATTGATGATCTTCCCACGCAGACCGGAGATTTGATCAGGCCCCTGCAAGCCCATAATCCGGGCGGCTGCCTGAGTGCCAAAAAAGGCGCCTTTGGCATTGATGTTCATGTTAAAGTCCCAATCCGCTTCGGTGAGGTCCACCAGGCGGTTCATACTGCTAACCCCGGCATTGTTGACCCAGCCATCCAGGCGTCCGAAATGGTCAGCTACCCACCGAGCGAGTGCATCGCTTTGATCGGCTTTGGTTACATCCACCATGTGGGCTGTGGCTGCACCACCCTCAGCGATAATATCGTTGACCGTTTTCTCTGCCAGATCAGTTCGGACATCAGATACAGCCAATCGAGCACCTGCTTTTGCCAGGGCTAACGCAGTCGCCCGCCCAATGCCGGAACCCGCTCCGGTTACTACATAATTCTTGCCAGCAAGGATTGCTTCCATTGTGATTTCCTGTCGAATGAATTATTGTTCAACCCTGCGCATGACGCGCATGAGCACTAATGTCATCAAAACGATGATCCCCAGCAATATAAACGCCATTGCCGAGCTTTTGCCCATATCGAGAAAAACGAAGAAAACTTTGTAAATATAGTAACTGATGGTTTCTGTTGCAATCCCGGGTCCACCTCGCGTGAGGATGTACACGAGATCGTAGGTTTTTAAGGCGGCGATCATCCGAATTATGGTGGCGACTAAAATAGTTGGTGCCAATAGCGGGATGGTCACAAACCTGAATTTCTGCCATGCATTGGCGCCGTCGATCATGGCAGCCTCATACAATTCATCCGGCAAACTGGTCAGTCCTGCCAACAAGACAAGAATGATGAAGGAAGTCTCATGCCAGACATCGACGATGATGATTGTGATCATCGCCAGGGTTGGATCTGCCAGCCAGATCGGCTGAGGTAAACCGACAAGGCTTAATGCATAATTGATGATTCCCAGGTCGGGGTGAAGGAGCAGACGCCAGATGAGTCCGACCGTAATGGGCGGCATCAACATTGGGATAAGAAGGATAAATAAGTAAAGATTGCGAAGGCGAATGCACTTGTTATTCAGCAGCAGCGCCAGACCAAACCCGATGGAGATTTCAAGGATTACGACGCTTGCTGTTAATATCACAGTATTTTTCGCGGCATTCAGTAAGAGCGGATCTTGTAATACAGTAATGTAATTGGAGAAATTTAACCTGCCAATCTCGCCCTGGCTGAGAATCCAATCATGGACGCTGACGTAAAGGGCATACAACAGCGGGAAGAGGATAACTACCCAGATCCCGATTACTGCCGGGGCAACCAATCCTTTGGCTGCCTTGCGATCACGGGTTGGCAGGCTATTGAAAAAAGTTGATTTTGCCATGAATTATATTTGTACCAATCAAGAGGTGGTTCCCCGCCGTGGGGCAGGCGGGGAACACTGGATACAGCGGATGGATTATTTATCCGCCAGATTGTTAGATTCGGTGATCAATTCCTGGATTGCCGCTTCGGAGGTCATGCTTCCGGCAATCGTCTCAGAAATTACCCGCCCAAGAACCTCTACGATCTGCGGAGCACGTGACTGCATGGGAAACATAATGGAATCCCCCACGATTTTTTCGACATCTTTATAATGAGGATACTTGGCTAATACATCAGGATCCTGGAAGACGTCAGCACGTGTCGGGGCGCCGCCCAAAAGCGCGCGTTCCTTGGCGATATCAAAAGATTCGACCCATTCGATGAATGCCCAGGCAGCGTCGGGATTCGCCGAAGAATTGGGAATTGCCCAACCCCAGCCGCCCAGCAAACCAATACCACCTGGAACGGCTGTCACTTTCATTTTGTCAACAACCTGTGATTGTTCCGGATTGTCCAGTACGGGAACCATCCAGTTGTATGTGATGTAACTAAACGCCTTACCCTGAGCAACGGTTGCGAAGGCTTCGTCAAAGCCATATGAAGGGGCGCCTGGAGGGGCAGAGGATTTCATATTGTCAACGTAAGCGTCCAATGCTGCCACGCCAACTTCCTGAGTCAAAATCACTTTGCCATCCAGGTCGTATAGCTGACCACCCATGCTATACAAGTAGTTCAGGAATTCCATGGCGGTCGGATCTGGCCGTAAGCCTTGCATAGACGCACCATAGATATCGGTTTCGCCGTCACCATTGATATCACGGGTCATGAACTTTGATAATTCAATGTATTCCGGGATCGAAGTAGGCAGGGCGATGTCCTTGCCGAACTTATCCTTGTATTCTGCCTGGATGGTGGGGTCTGTGAAAAGATCATTGCGGTAAACCAGTGCCATGGCATAGTTATAAAAAGGCAGCATGTAGGTCTTACCTTCGTAGGTGCCGACCATCTCGAGCATGGAGGGCAGGTAGGCATCCATCTTAACCTTGTCGCTTGCGGCAATTTTATCGTCCAACGGCATCAACCAGCCAGCTCGATTGAACTCAGCTACCCAGTAGTTATCCACGACGATCAAATCGTACGAACCACTGCCAGCGGCAGCTGTGAGCTGTGGCACGAGTTTCTCATGCATCAAAGCATAGTTCAATACTTCGATATTGACGGTCGCGCCGGTTTCTTCTTCAAACTTGGAAAGTTGAGCCTGAACATACTCGGTATCAGGTACGCCTTCCATCATCACGTTGATGGTAACGCCGTCGAAGGGTTTGGCACCTTCTGGTCCTACAGGTTGTTCGGTTTTCGCGCAGGCAGAAAGCAGCATGCTCATGATGATCAGCAAGCCGAAAATTGTGAGTAAACCTTTTTTCATTTTTCTCCTCCAAATTGGAATCTTTGCCAACAAAATGTATGGGTTAAGTACACGATCACCTTATGCACACCTCCTTGAAAATCACTTTACTGAACCGAAAGTTAAATTCCGGACCAGCGACTTCTGGATGACGTAAGTGAGGATAACTACAGGTAATATTGTGACCACTGTGGCAGCTGAAACTGCCCCAATGTTGACACCTTGTTGAGTCCATAAACTGGCGATCGCCACCGGTAAAGTACGGGTATTCCGGCCGGTAAGGATCAAGGCGAACAAAAACTCATTCCAGTTGAGGATGAAATTGAACACGCCAGCGGACAGCAGACCGGGCAGCGCCACCGGGAAAATCACCCGCACCAGCGATTGAATACGCGAGCAGCCATCGATCATGGCTGCTTCTTCAATTTCAACCGGTATGCTTTGAAAGAAGCTGATCAATATCCAGACCGTGTATGGAAGGTTAAAGGATAGGTATGCCAGCACCAATCCGGGCAGGGTATCCCACATTTGAACAAAACGCATAATTAAGAAGATAGGGATTACCAGCGCTATCGGTGGAAGCATCTGCGTGCTCAGCATACTTAATCGCAGCCACGGGTCGCCGGTTCTGAAGCGGGCTATGGAATAAGCTGCCAGTGAACCAATGATGAGGGCAACAATGCTTGCAATGCCGGAAATTACCAGGCTGTTAACGAAATACTGCTGAAAAGGATACTTGTCAAAAATGGTCAGGTAGTTATCGAAAGTTGGTGTGAAGAACCAGACCGGGGGGATCTTATAGGCAATCAGTCGATTTGCCAATGATGTACGGATCACCCAAAGAATTGGCAACAGGATTGCCAGTGACGAGAGAATCAGCAGGAAGTGCGAGATGGTTATTCCGAAGTTACGCTTGAATTTTACGAGCATCAGGTGCTCCTGAGGGTTTTTGATTGTTAACCGGTAAGGCCTTCCAATTTGGCGAGGACTGCAAAGTTAGGGCGGTTGGATTCATACAAATTACGGTAAAGTTTATACAGAGATTTGTATTTCTCGTGACTCTCCATGTTCGGGTACGTTGGATCTTTCAAATGAATGAATTTCTCGATTTCACCCCATTCAGTAAAGGCGCTGACGCCCATGCCGGCAACGAAGGCGGCACCGAGCGAAGAACCGGGGTGGTTAGCGACTTCTTCGAGAGGATGACCGATTACATCTGAAGTAACCTGACGCCACAGTTTGCTGCGGGCACCGCCATTTGCGACCCGCACCCGGTTGATATCGAAACCGGCTGCTTCGAGCACTTGAATGTGGTGGTAAAACCCGAATGAAATCCCTTCCAGAATGGCATGATACAAATGGGCTCGGGTATGCTGCAGGGTCAGGCCGAAAAACACGCCGCGCGCGATTGGATCAAAAATGGGGGTTTTTTCGCCAATGAAATAAGGAAGCAAGATCAACCCATTTGAACCTACCTGAATATCCCAGGCTTCCACATCCAACTCTGTGTAATCCAATCCACCACTAAAATTATCTCGATACCATTTGATAATGGAGCCGCTAGAGGCCATACAACCATTAATCAGATACAGGTCGGGGATCACATGGTAATCCAGGAAAAGACACTCATTAATCTCCAGCCGGTCAAGCGAGTAAAGCACATCACCAGCGCCACCGAGTTTGATCAATAAATCTCCGTTTTGCTTTAGTCCAACGGAAAAGGCCGATGCAACATGATCCGCGCTGCCTGCCACAACCGGAGTGCCGGTCTTGAGACCCGTTAATGCAGCAGCCTCTCGGGATATGTGGCCGACGATATCACTTGGAGCATGGACTGGGGGTAGCTGATCACGGCTAATCTTTGAGAGCAGCAGCAGGTTGTCGTCCCAATCTTTTTTGTGAATATCAAATAAGCCGGATTCTAATGCCCAATTTTGTTCCAGAGCCGGTGAGCCAGTTAACCGGTAGTTGATGTAATCATATGAGCCCATCACCCATACTGTTTGATCAAAAAGGCGGGGTTCATTCTTCGTCAGCCATAAAAGCTTTGGGCCGATGCTTTGCTGTGAAATTGCAGAGCCCGTCCGCCGAAAAACATCCGATTCGTCCACAGCGGCTTTGAACTCATCGATTTCAATTATGGAACGAGCATCATTTTGCTGGATGGACCGGCGCAGCGGCTGCCCCTCGCGGTTCACCAGGATGGTGGTTGGTACCATTCCACTGACACCAACGGCCAGGATTTGTCCCGAATCGATTTGGGCTTTCCTCAGGATTTCGGGAACACCTTTACAAATATTTTTCCACCACTCAAGGGGATCTTCCTCCGCCCAGGTTGCCTGTGGAGAGTGCAGTGTGGCAGTGAGCGTGAGCTCAGCCGCGATGCCACCCGCAGTGTCAATCACCAGAAACTTGGTGCCGGTTGTGCCAACATCAATCCCGAGGAGGAAATTTCGACTCATGCAATTTCCTTGCGATAATGACGGACAATTTCCATAAACG
>JAJZSS010000154.1 GCA_021849525.1 Chloroflexota bacterium | reverse complement strand
GCCATCGCCCGTCCTGGCGAGCGCAGCGAAGCAATCCTCTCTTCCCTTCCAAGCGCCATGTAGCGCGGACTTCAGTCCGCCCTCCCGGCTCAACCCAGCAAACATTCTGCTCGCCAGCTTGCCTCACCTTGCCGTCATTGCGAGCGCAGCGAAGCAATCCCCCACCCCGCCATCGCCCGTCCTGGCGAGTGCAGCGAAGCAACCCTCTCTTCCCTTCCAAGCCCATGTAGCGCGGACTTCAGTCCGCCCTCCCGGCTCAACCCAGCCAGCGCCCTGCTTGCTATCTTGCCTTACCTTCTTCATCAAGCCTAAGCGGCCGCCTGCCCTCGAAGACGCCACACACCCTCAAAGGCGGTCTGAGCGGAAAGCCGCCGCACTTGCGGCCTGCAGTCGAAGACCTACTCCTTATTCCCCTTCGTAAAATTCTCCAACAGACTCGTAAACTCCATCGGGAAAATAAACTTCGTCGCCGGGCTCATCCCCATCGCCTTCAGCGTCTCAAAATACTGCAGCGTCATCGTCTTCGGATCCACCGTATGCGCCACGCTGTAAATCTTATCCAGCGCGCTCGCGAACCCCTCCGCCCGCAAGAGCTGTGCCTGGCGATCACCTTCTGCCCGCTGGATATTCGCCTGGCGTTCCCCCTCCGCCCGCAGGATCGCCGCCTGCTTCTCCCCTTCCGCCACATTTATCGCCGCCTCGCGCTGTCCCGTCGATTCCGTCACCACCGCCCGCCGGTTCCGTTCCGCGCTCATCTGTCGGTTCATCGCATCCGATATCTCCCTCGGCGGGTTTATCTCCCGGATCTCCACATTCGTCACCTTCACCCCCCACCGCTCGGTTACCTCATCCAGGCGGGTGCGCAGCAGCGTGTTTATGTGTTCTCGTTTACTCAGCACGTCATCCAGTGTTATCCCACCAATCACAGCTCGCAGGGTGGTCGTGGCCATCCCCTGCGCGGCAGTTTCAAAGTGTCCCACCTGCAGCACCGTTGCCGTTGGGTCTAATACTTTGTAGTACCAGATGAAGTCCACAGAGACGGCCGCATTGTCCTGGGTGATTGAGTTTTGGTGAGGGATCTCCCGCACTTGCTCACGTAAGTCCACCCGCACGCCGCGATCGATGAAAGGGATTAATAATACAAGGCCAGGACCGCGCGATCCCTGGCTATGCCCCAAACGGAACACGACGATCCGTTCGTACTCGGGCACGATCCTGATGGCAGAGGTGAGAACCAACACCAGCACAATGATGATTCCGCCAATCAAGCAGTATAAGATAGATGGCTCGGGCATGTGACTCCTCCTGTATCGCCTTAATTATTTCTTGTTTGTTAGACTTTATTCCTTGGGTGTGGCTCGACCAGCAAGATAAAACCATCCCGCCCAATGACCTGAATTCGACTGCCGTCAGGGATAAAAGTATCACTGCGTGCGGTCCACAATTCACCGGCAACCTGTACAGATCCTTCTGTTAGTACCTCGGTTTTAGCTTCCCCGATTTCACCGATCAGCTGGCTGAGATCATGGGTTGGCTGCATACTGGCTGCCTGGAGCACTTTTGTAGAGATCAACCAGAAAGAACCCGCTGAAATCGTAGAGAGCACCAGTGCCAGCCAGGGATTCACGGCAGGCTGCCAGCCCTCCCCCTGGAACAAGAATGATGAGCCGATTACCAATGCCAGAATGGATACGACCAAAAGCACCCGTTTACCCGGGGGGCGGACTGAGAATAGAAAAGCAAGGAAACCTATTAACAAAAGTCCCAGTGCCCAGCCGTTGAAGGATAGTTTGTAAATTCCCCACCCTGCCAGCAGCAGCATAAAGACTGCCCCCAACTCTAATATTCCAGAGCCGGGGTGGAGCGCTGCCAGGATGAGAAGCATCGAGCCAAAAACCAACAGTATATAAGCGATGTTTGGGTCAAGCAAAAGGTCCAATATATTGCCTCCTGAATGTGCAAAAATTGATCTTTCACACAATCCCTGGATTCAATATCATTATACAATGACTTTGTGAAGATAGTCTTCAACTACCCACCGTGGTATGATTAATCCGTGGTCGCTTTTATTTTACCTGGTGGCGTGCCGGTTTATTTTTTTTCGCTCCTGATTGGAGCAGGTGCAGCTTTGGGGGTGGGATGGATCGCCTTGCAGGCTCCTGAAAAGGACCGCTTACCTTATGTGAATGCTGGCTTATGGGCTCTATTAGGAGCTCTGGTTGGGGGGAGAATAGCTTATGTGGCCGTTAATTGGGCTTATTATCGTCAACATTGGATAGAAGGATTCGAGGTATATCAAGGTGGTTTATCCTGGCCTGGTGCACTGGCCGGTGGGCTGGTGATGGTTATGATCTATGCGCGGCGACTGCATAAACCAACGGGAGAGCTGCTCTGGACGTTATTTCCACTATTAACCAGCATGTTCGTGTTTATCAGTCTGGCCTGCTGGGTAGATGGCTGCGCTTATGGTCAGGTGGCAGTGAGCTATCTGGGTCTACCTGCTCTGAATGAGTTGGGTCATCAAACCTTACGTATCCCAGCTCAGTTGATTGGAGCGCTATCGGCTGTTCTGTGGTTAATCGCAATCGATACCCAGGCAGAGCGCTTATCCCGCCAGTCGCTGACTGGCTGGGTGAGTATTTTCGGCGTGGCGGTAATCTTATTGGTTGTGGAGTTATTACGCGCTGATCCGGCGATATCTGTATATGGAACGCGCCTGAGTGTCTGGGCTGCTTCAGGTTTTGGGGCTCTGGCCCTGGTTGGCATACTGGTCTCCTGGCGTTGACGATTGTGGACCGCAAAGGTGGTGGAATTTACAATGCAGCTGACTCTTGCCCTCGCTCAAATCAACACACGGCTGGGAGATGTCCCGGCGAATTTGGAAAAGCACTTGCATTTAGCCTCTGAAGCGCGCGCTTCGGGCGCGGATTTGCTGGTATTTCCTGAGCTTTCCTTGACAGGCTATGTGCTTCAAGACCTGGCAACCGCGGTTGCGCACCGCCCGCGTCCCGATGATCCCATTTTTCGGCCACTTTTAGAAGCCAGTCGGGAGATCGATCTGGTCGTGGGTTTTGTGGACGAAGATCCTCGCAATCGCTTTTTTATTGCCAGCGCTTATCTTTCGGGTGGGCAAGTAGTACACGTTCATCACAAACTCTATATGGCGACTTACGGTCTGTTCGATGAAGGACGCTTCTTCGCCTGGGGTGATTCGGTCCAGGCATTCGATACTCGTTTTGGTCGCCTGGGTATTCTGATTTGTGAGGATTTCTGGCATGCCTCTCCTCCATACTTGCTCTGGTTGGATGGTGCTGAGATGTTATTGTTCACATCTGCCTCCCCTGGGCGTGGGATCAGCCGCGAGCCGGTGCTGGATTCGGCACGCTGGGTGGAGCATATCAATCAGGCATATGCCAGCATGTTCACCTGCTTCGTCGCTCATGCCAACCGGGTAGGTTATGAAGACGGGCTAAATTTTTGGGGCGGATCAACCCTGTTTGATCCCAGTGGTGAATTGTTAGTCCAGGGTAAATATCACGAAGAAGGGTTAGTCCTGGCTGAGGTGGACTTAAATCAGCTTCACCGCGTGCGGGCGCGTTTACCCCTCCTGCGTGATGAGCGCACCTCTCTGGTCCAACGCGAGCTGGGGCGCATCCTTTCTGTTCGCCTGCCGAATGATCGTGGTGTAGTTTAATCCAGGTCAGGAGAGAATCTGAGATGTTGAATATAAAGAATATTGATTTAACGATTAACCCGGATGTTGTCCGCACCATCCTGACCGGATTCATTCGAACCGAGCTGACCAGAGTAGGATATACGCGGGCAGTGATTGGTTTATCCGGTGGGCTCGATTCGGCGATTTCATGCTTCCTGACGGCTGAAGCTTTGGGTCCGGAAAATGTTCTGGCGGTGCGCATGCCCTACAAAACGTCTTCCTTCGACTCTCTTGATCATGCCCAACAGGTGATTGATTATTTAGGCGTGCAATCCATGACGTTTGAGATAACCGATATGGTTGAACCGCTCTTCACCCGTTTTCCAGAGGCCAACCAGGTCCGCCGCGGAAATGCCATGGCGCGGGCTCGTATGATCGTGCTGTACGATCAATCAGAGGCGTTTCATAGCCTGGTAGTGGGCACAAGCAATAAGACTGAGATATTACTCGGTTATTCTACTTTGTATGGCGATTCTGCGTGTGCGATTAACCCCTTAGGCGATCTATATAAGACCCAGTTACGCCAGCTTGCTCAAGCCCTGGGGATACCGGAAGCGATCTTATCCAAACCTCCGTCGGCAGATTTATGGGTTGGGCAAACAGATGAAGGGGAGCTGGGGTTCACCTACGCGGAAGTCGACCGATTACTTTACTTATTAGTCGACCAACGTTACAGTATCGAGGATTGTATCGAGGCTGGGTTTGCACCTGCTTTTGTCAGCGGGGTTGCTAAAAAGATCCAGCGTTTTCACTTTAAACGACTGATGCCGCCCATTGCAAAACTCAGTAACCGGACGATTGGATATGATTTCCTATATTTGCGCGACTGGGGGACCTGAATAATATAGAACTCGCATCAGGTTAAAAATTGGTCTCGTGCCTGGTAATGGTCCTATTCTGTTAGTGGTTGGCATACTCTCCTATCTATGAAGTTGAAAATTCCGCCATCACTCCATCACCGCCCTTTTCGTTTGCTTTGGTTCGGTCAGATCGTATCGATTGCCGGAACTCAGATGCAACTATGGGCGATATTCTGGCATATTCGCAATATTACTGACCAACCCATCGCTCTGGGAGGGGTCGGTGCGGCTCGTATCCTGCCCATCATCATTTTTTCTTTGATCGGCGGGGCGGTGGCTGATAGCGCAAATCGCCGGCTCCTGATGTTCATCACTCAAACGGTGATGGCCCTCTCTGCCCTGACCCTGGCGATTTTAACGTTAAGTGGAGAGATAACCCTCTGGCAGATCTATGCCCTTACGGCTCTTCAGGCGACTGCAGGTGCTTTTGATGCCCCGGCGCGCCAATCATTGGTGCCTAATCTGGTGCCGAGGCATGATCTTTCAAACGCTTTCAGTATGAGCTCAATTGCGATGCAAACAGGATCGATCATCGGTCCAGCACTGAGTGGTCTTATTATCGCTTACTGGGGGCAGGAGTTTACCTATTTTTTAAATGCTGTTTCCTATGGAGCGGTTCTCGTAGCTTTATTGCTCATGGGCCAGGTACCGCAGGAAAAGGCGCTCAACGGCCATCCGCCGGTCAGTTTGCTGGCAATCCGGGAAGGGATTCAGTTCATCCTTTCTCATCCTGTGATCCTATCGACAATGCTGCTGGATTTCTTTGCGACATTCTTCTCTTCTGCCAATACCTTGATGCCAGTATTTGCAGATCGGA
>JAJZSS010000153.1 GCA_021849525.1 Chloroflexota bacterium | reverse complement strand
CCCCAACCGCTCAGGATCATTTTTACTTCGGCCGTCCCATCGCAGCCGACCAGATCAACTGGCCGCTGGCCGATTACCGGTATGGGGGCATATTTCTTCCCGAAGTCGTGCACACCGGCGTGGATATCCCGGCGCCCACTGGCACACCGGTGCTGGCAGCCGGTGGCGGGAAAGTCGTCTGGGTCGGTTATGGTCTTTTTGCCCAAAAGGAAGACCTCACCGATCCTTATGGGCTGGCGATTGCCATCCGGCATGATTTTGGTTACCAGGGAGAGGCGTTATTTACTGTCTATGGTCATCTGAGCCAGGTGTCTGTCGCCAAAGGTCAACACGTTGAAGGCGGTGAACAAATCGGGCGGGTCGGCGAAACAGGTAAAACCAGTGGCGTACACCTGCATTTCGAAGTCAGGATTGGAAAGAACACTTTTTCCGGCTCACGCAACCCGGAGTTATGGTTAGCTCCTCCCCAAGGATGGGGGATTTTAGCCGCCCGGATCATGGCCAGCAACGGTCTTCTCCTGGAACACAACCCCATCGTAGTCCGTTCAATGGAGACTGGCCAGAGCTGGACTGTCAAGAGCTACGGGGGCAGCGCGACCAACAGTGACCCCTACTACCAGGAGAACCTGGTGATGGGGGATCTGCCTGCAGGGAAATATGAAGTTTGGGTCGATTATCTTGGAAAAACCTACGATATCAACATTGAGATTCAGCCAGGCCTGGTGACATTTTTTAGTTTTCGGGGATCACGCGGCTTTAATACCTTTATTCCTACCCCGCCTGGGATTGAATTCACTCCCGAATTCGTCATGCCATAAATTGCCTGACAAAGTGAGTAAGAGCAAGACTTCTGAGATTCTCCCTGCCTCTTGACAAACAGAACGTCTGTGCTAAACTTAGCATTGCACAGACATAGAACCTGTCACCTCTTCGTATTTATACTAATTCAGGAGACTCTAACCATGGCTCGAAGAAGTAATCCCGTTACACCCAGTCATCCAGCAGACGAATCTCGCCAGATCGCGCTCGATAGAGCACTGGGCGATATTACCAAACGCTACGGCGATGGCGCCATTATGCGCCTGGGGGAAGCCCACCACCTGGTCGTTGAAGCGATCCCAACCGGGGCATTATCATTGGATATCGCCCTGGGCATTGGCGGCATTCCACGCGGGCGTATCACCGAGATCTACGGACCAGAATCCTCCGGTAAAACGACCATCTGCCAGCATATCGTAGCCGAAGCCCAAAAAATGGGCGGAACCTGCGCATTTGTGGACATGGAACATGCCCTCGATCCCAGCTACGCCGCGCGCTGCGGGGTCAATGTTGAAAATTTACTCATCTCCCAACCCGATACCGGCGAGCAAGCCCTGGAAATCACCGAGACACTGGTGCGCTCGGGAGCAGTGGAAGTAGTCGTTATTGACTCAGTAGCTGCGCTGGTCCCCCGAGCAGAGATCGACGGCGATATGGGTGATTCGCCTATGGGTATGCAAGCTCGCTTGATGTCACAGGCGCTGCGCAAATTATCTGGGGCAATCAAACAGACCAATACAGCCGTGGTCTTCACCAACCAGCTGCGCCAGAAGATCGGGGTCATGTTTGGCAATCCAGAGACGACGACCGGTGGTATGGCACTCAAGTTTTACGCTTCGGTACGCCTGGATGTGCGCCGTATCCAGTCGATCAAGCTCGGAACCGAGATTATCGGCAGCCGGACCCGTGTGCGAGTGGTGAAAAACAAAGTTGCTCCCCCCTTCAGAACTTCAGAATTCGACATCATGTACAACGAAGGGATCTCGAGATTCGGGGATATTCTCGACCTGGCAACGGGACTGGATATCGTCAACAAGCGCGGCTCGTTTTACTCTTACGGTGATATTCGGTTGGGGCAGGGACGTGAGAACTGCAAAGACTTCTTACGCGACAATCCCGATCTGGCAGCCGAGGTAGAATTGGCTGTTCGCCAGCAGGCGCTAAGCGGTAATATCCCACTCGATTTCGGCGGCGAAGATGAAAGCGGTGGGATAGCCGAAGAAGAGATGTAAACCGGGCTGAGAACAACGACAAGACAATGCGAAAGTACACCTTGTGGACAGGTCGACTATGTGTGGGGCTGGGGTTGTTAATCTTGTTCAGTGCTTGCAGCGGACAACCTCCCCCGGAACCGATATTTATCCCTCCCACGCAGGCAATCAGCCCCACACCACCGCCACCGGTGATTCAGGCAACGGCAACTTCAGACGGAGCAGGATTTCTACCAACTGCAACCCCGAGCTGCAGCGATTCACTGGCCTTTTTTGAAGACCTGACCATACCCGACGGCACATCAGTCAGTCCGGGTTCAGTGCTGGACAAACGCTGGCAGGTACAGAACTCTGGAACCTGCAACTGGGATGCAGGTTACACGATTCAGCGCACAGCCGGACCGGAGCTCGGCGCACCCCAAAGCCTGGCGCTTTACCCGGCGCGCAGTGGAGGAGAAGCAATGCTGCGGATCGAATTCATCGCTCCCAACGAAGCAGGAACCTATCGCAGCGCCTGGCAAGCCTACAATCCTGATGGGGTAGCTTTTGGGGATCCCTTCTACATCGAATTCGTTGTGTCTCCCTGAGATTTCCTTCGTTTAATAGAAAAGCCGGCTGGATCGAACATACAGATCCAGCCGGCTAAATTATATAACCTTGAATTCTAGGTACCTTCTTGCCAGGAATGCAAGTACTTGACCTGCTGCTCGGTCAGGGTGTCGATGGCTACAGCCATCGCATCCAGCTTAATGCGCGCGATCTCACGATCGATTGCATCAGGAACGCTGTACACTTTATTTTCCAGTTTGTCAGCATTCTTGACCATATATTCGGCGGCCAATGCCTGGTTGGCAAAAGACATATCCATCACACTGGCAGGATGACCCTCAGCGGATGCCAGATTGATCAGGCGCCCTTCACCCAGAAGGTGGATCAGGCGCCCATCTTTCATCTCAAATTGCTCTACAAATGGACGCACCAGGCGCTTACCGACCGACAGCGCTTCCAGAGCGGGAATATTGATTTCCACATTGAAGTGCCCTGAGTTGGCAACGATTGCGCCATCTTTCATGACCTCGAAATGGTGCTGGTCGATCACATTCAGATCGCCGGTCATGGTGACGAAGATATCGCCGATTTTGGCGGCTTCAGCCATCGGCATCACCCGGTAACCATCCATTACAGCTTCCAACGCAGGCAAGGGATCGACCTCTGTGACAACCACATTGGCGCCCATTCCCTTGGCTCGCAGGGCAAACCCACGCCCGCACCAACCATAGCCGGCAACGACGATTGTTTTACCAGCCAGCAGGATATTGGTCGCCCGGACGATTCCATCAATCGTGGATTGACCGGTGCCGTAGCGGTTATCAAAGAAGTGTTTGGTCATAGCGTCGTTGACTGCGATCACCGGGAATTCCAGTGCGCCATCCTCAGCCATAGCTCGCAAACGGATCACACCGGTAGTCGTTTCTTCGGTGCCGCCGATGATGTTGCTCAACAAATCCCGGCGGTCCTTATGCAGGGTTCCCACCAAATCTGCACCATCATCCATCGTCAGATGCGGTTTGTGATCCAAGGCCGCATTGAGATGCTTATAATAAGTGACATTGCTTTCGCCCTTGATGGCAAAGACCGGTATTTCAAAGTGAGTCACCAGGGCGGCTGCCACTTCATCCTGAGTCGAAAGAGGATTGGAGGCCGTCAGGACAATATCTGCGCCACCTTCATGCAGGGTGTGAACCAGATTGGCTGTTTCCGTGGTCACATGCAGGCATGCCGAGAGGCGAAGACCCTGCAGTGGGCGTTCTTTCTTGAAGCGCTCACGGATCAAACGCAAAACGGGCATCTCTCGCTCGGCCCATTCAATTTTTCGCCGCCCACCCTCAGCCAGCTTGGTATCTTTTACATCATAGTTTTCCATACTCATCTCCATTTGGATTAATTCATCTAGAATTCAGGATTACACCCGATTGGTAACCGGTAGATCGGCCAGTACGTCTAACTTACCCTGGTCATCAAAAACTTCACGATAGCGATTTACGAATTCACGCGGGGTGTATGAATGTCCCTGGGTGCCTTCTTGCTCGAGGCAGTAGGTTGCTGCCAGAGAGCCCATCCTGCCGCACGTCTCCCAATCCAGGCCTAAAGCATAGCCCTTGAGGAAACCACCCCGGAAAGCATCGCCGACACCCGTCGGATCAACAACCCGGCGTTCCGGGAAGACGGGAATCTCATAAGTAGCCTCCTGGGTGACAATCGAAGTGCCATGCTTACCCTTCGTGACCACCACAAAGCCAACGATTTTATGGATTTCTCCAGGGGTGATGCCGGCGACCTTTTGAATCAGCGCGAATTCGTATTCATTGACAAATAACGCTTTTGCGCCTTCTAATCCGGCACGCAGCTCCTGTGGCGTCAGGCGCACAAGCTGCTGGCTGGGATCGTAGACATAAGGCAGGTCCAGTTCCTTGCACTCATGCACATAGAGATCCATCGCAGCCGGATCATTCGGCGAAATCACTACCAGGTCCGGCAGGTCATTCTTTAATTCATGCAGGGAAAGCTGGGTAGCATGCGCCATCGCGCCTGGATAGAAGCTGGCAATCTGAGCATTCGCCCGATCCGTATTGGCGAAAAAGGAAGCGGTAAAGACTCCCGGGATGACCCGTGCCCCGGAGGCGTCAATGCCTGCATTCACTAACCAGTGGCGATATTCTTCGAAATCTTCACCCACCGCGGCCCATAACCGGGGCCGCTCACCCAGTAAAGCCAGGGTATAACCAATATTTGGGGCTACTCCACCCCGTTGGCGGTCCATCGACTCCACCAGAAAAGACAGGCAGATTGAATCAAGCTGGTCTGGAAGAATATGATCCCGAAAATATCCCGGGAACTTCATAATGTAATCGTATGCAACGGAACCAGTAAGAAGGATGTCCATAAATGTTTATGCCTTTTGCTCTGCCCGAACAGCGCGGGCCAGATTTTCGAGATACGGTGGGTAAATTACCCCAGCTTCGGTCACGATTCCAGCCAGTAATCGATGAGGGGTGACATCAAACGCCGGATTGCGCGCTCCAGCGCCGGCTGGTGCGACAGGCAGACCTTCGAATTCGAGACCTAAAACTTCGTGCGGATCACGCTCTTCAATCGGGATCATGCCGCCATGAGCCAGGGAAAGATCAACAGTTGAGGTCGGCACCACAGTATAAGCCGGTACCTGATTATCGAATGCAGCCAGCGCCAGCATATAGGTGCCAATCTTATTCGCCACATCGCCGTTGGCTGCCATCCGGTCGCCGCCGAAGAATACTTTCTGAACCTGCCCGGAGCGCAGGAAGTAACCAGCGGCATTATCCAGA
>JAJZSS010000152.1 GCA_021849525.1 Chloroflexota bacterium | reverse complement strand
GAGCACTTCGCGAGTCTGGTAAGCGGTTGCTTCCAGGGCAGCGCGGGCGATGTGGTACTTGGTGACGTAGCGGGTCATGCCAACGATCGCGCCGCGGGCATCGCTCTTCCAGTAGGGGGCAAACAGGCCAGAGAACGCCGGCACGAAGTAAATGCCGCCGCTGTCCTCAACCTTGTTGGCGAAATCTTCGACGTGCTTCGAGAATTCGAAGAAGCCCAGGTTGTCGCGCAGCCACTGGACCAGGGCGCCGGTGATGGCGATAGAGCCTTCCAGGGCATACACCGCTGGCTCATCACCAATCTTGTAGCCGAGGGTGGTCAGCAGGCCATTCTTGCTCTGAACGGGCTTGGTGCCGGTATTCAGCAGCATGAAGCAGCCGGTGCCATAGGTGTTCTTGGCTTCGCCGGGGCTGAAGCAGGTCTGGCCAAAGAGCGCCGCTTGCTGGTCGCCCAGGTCGCCGGCGACGGGGATGCCGTTCAATGAGCCAACAGCCTTGCCGTATACAGCCGAGGAGGCCTTGATGGTCGGCAGCATCGCCTTGGGGACGCCCATGATCTTGAGGATCTCATCGTCCCAGTCCAGCGTCTCGAGGTTCATCAGCATGGTGCGGGAGGCATTGGAGACGTCGGTGACATGCACGCCGCCATTGGAGCCCCCGGTCAGGTTCCAGATCACCCAGGTATCGATATTGCCGAAGAGCACTTCGCCCTTCTCAGCTTTGGCGCGCACACCGGGGACGTTGTCGAGGACCCATTTGATCTTGGGGCCAGAGAAATAGGTCGCAAGAGGCAGGCCGACTTTGGCGCGGAAGCGATCCTGACCGCCATTCTTGGCCAGCTCATTGCAGATCGTATCGGTGCGGGTATCCTGCCAGACGATGGCATTGTAGACCGGCTTGCCGGTAGCGCGGTCCCACACCACGGTGGTTTCACGCTGGTTGGTGACGCCTACTGCAGCGATATCTTTCGGATCAACTTTGTACTTCTTCAGAGCGCCATCGATCACTTCCTGAGTGGCCTGCCAGATTTCCAACGGGTCGTGCTCAACCCAACCTGGCTTCGGGTAAATCTGTTCATGTTCTTTTTGATGAACCCCGACGACCATGCCGGCGTGATCGAAGATCATAAAGCGGGTACTGGTCGTACCCTGATCGACTGCTGCTACATATTTAGCCATGTTCATTCTCCTTAAGATTGAATATGATCGAACTTAAACGCCATTCCACACTTTCGCGGCCGAATTCAGGATCAGGTAAGATGAAGTTGCACCCGGGTCCTGGTGGCCGATAGAACGTTCACCAAGGTAGCTGGCACGCCCTTTGAGGGCGAGCATGGGGATGGTGGCAAGCATACCCTGCCTGGCTGCCTCTGCAGACAGCTCCAGCGCTTCCGCCTGCGATTTACCCTCAGCTACAGCTTGCTTCAGAGCCTGGACAGCCGGAGTGAGTGCGTCGACCATTGTTTTTTGATTCACTTCGGCTTTACCGCGCATGACGATACCCGCTAAAGCGGCTTCCAATACAACCGCCCACTCTTCGATAGAAATCTCCATCTTCCCGGCGGTTTTTGTACCGGCCTGGAGGAAGAAAGTCCCATAGAGTGGACCACTGGCGCCACCTACCGTAGCAATTAACGTCATGGCAGCGGTCTTAAAGATGGTGCCAATGTCTTTATCGCTGATCTCTCCCATTTTGCCCATGATGGCTCTAAAGCCACGATCCATGTTTGCGCCATGGTCAGCGTCGCCGATTGGGGAATCCAATTGGACTAAATAATCCCGGTTTTCGGCGATTATGCGGGCAACATCCTGCAACCAGGCAAGAATATCATCTCGCGATATGGACATAGGGGACCCCTACACAAGGATATTTCAGAGGGTTGGTGGTTTTCCCGCCAACCCTCTGAATTGAGTTATTCAATTATCTTAAACACCCCAGCGCAAGCCAGGAGTCTTGACTGGTGCATCCCAGAGCTTGACCAGATCATCATCCACCTTCAGCATGGTGATGGAGGTGCCAGCCATTTCAAGGCTGGTGATGTATGGGCCAATCAAGTTGCGGACGACCTTGAGACCATGTTGTTCAGCGATCTCATAAGCCTTGCGATAGATTACATAGAGCTCAAGCAACGGCGTGCCACCCATGCCATTAACAAACAGTAGGACATTGTCGCCACTCTTGTATGGCAGGTCGCCGATGATGGGCTCCATCAACATGGCAGTGACCTCGTCGGCGGATTTGAGTTTCATGCGCACCCGCCCGGGCTCGCCATGGATGCCGATGCCGATTTCCATCTCATCTTCTGGCAGATCGAAGGTCGGCTTGCCAGCATGCGGGACAGTGCAAGACGTGAGCGCCATGCCCATCGAGCGGCCTTGTGCATTAACCTTGCGGCAGATATCGGCCACCTCTTTGAGGGAGCGCCCTTGTTCGGCAGCTGCACCGCTGATCTTTTCAGCGATGACCGTGATGCCCACGCCGCGACGCCCGGCTGTATAGAGAGAATCCTGTACAGCAACGTCGTCGTTCGTGATCACAGCCTCAACATCGATGCCTTCCGCACGGGCCAGCTCAGCAGCCATTTCAAAGTTCATGATATCGCCGGTGTAGTTCTTGACGATGTGCACAACACCAGCGCCGCCGTTGACCGCCTTGGTCGCTTCCAGCATTTGATCGGGAGTCGGTGAGGTGAAAACTGCTCCAGGACAGGCTGCATCGAGCATACCCATACCCACAAAGCCACCGTGCATGGGTTCGTGTCCAGAGCCACCGCCAGAAATCACGCCCACTTTGCCCTTCACCGGCGCATCTGCGCGCACGATGAAATTCGGGTTATAGTGGACCTTCACAAGATCCCCATGGGCATAGGCTATGCCCTGGAGCTCTTCAACGACGACATCTTCGGGCTGGTTAATTAATTTCTTCATCGCTCTAATTCCTTGTCCTTTCGAAAAAAAGCCCTGCGATAAACAATATCTGCAGGGTTATTATTTCTTATCAGGAAGTTGAGCGGTGACAAACCAGTCATAAACCATAAAGCCGATCGGGCCAGCGATCGCCGGGATCAAGACTGGCGGGATCAGCCAGTAGATACCGTCGAACAAGCCCTGAGTGCCAACAAGAGCGCCAAAGATGCGGGGGCCGAGGTCACGGGCAGGGTTGATCGAGTAACCGCTGGGGCCGCCCAGGGACATACCAATCGCAAAGACGGTGAAGCCGACCAGGAATGGTCCAAGATTGTGCATCAGGCCCATATTCTTGGAGTCGCCGCTGGCAGCGATGCCCCACATCAGAACCATGGTGCCGAAGAATTCTGCGATGCTTGCATTAACCAGCGAGTAGGTGCCTACCGCAGCAGCGCCTTCCCCACCCCAGAAGGATGCACCGAACACCGAGCCAGGACCGGTGGACCAGACATTGGGCATACCGGCAGCCTTCAGGCCATCCATGTAGACCAGGTAAACAGCCAGAGCGCCCAGGAAAGCGCCTACAAACTGGGCCACGATATAGGGGAGTACCTTCCCCCAGGGGAGGCCGCGCTTGACAGCCATGCCGAGGGTAACGGCTGGATTCAAGTGAGCACCGGAAACGCCGCCGGAAACATAGACAGCGACGATCACTGCGAAGGCCCATCCGAAGGTGATGGTGTTCCAGTTATAGGCAGGGGCAGCCAGACGAGGGGCAAGACCAACATTGGCAACAACGCCATCGCCAAGCATGATCAGAATGAATGTGCCAAAGACCTCGCCAATCAACTCTTTCATTTTCATGGTTCATTCTCCTTGAGATATCGCTTGATTCAATAGAAATATACGTGCTTGGGAAAATTCACGAACCGAAACGAACAATTGCGATTGGAAAGCCTCCTTTCTGGATGAGGGATCATCCCACTTAAAACTCAGGATTCTTTCACGATAATTGCCTCTTCGGCCATGCGCGGCTTGTACAGCATAGATCGTCCACTGCCTGGCGCATACTCTTTATTATGACACGCCTTTCAAGATTGTCAATCCCAGTCAAAATATCGATTAATACTGAAACAAATAAATAGACCTGTGTTTCATTATGAAACACAGGTCTGAGAAGCTCTGAGACCAGGCTATATTTTGGAGCTGCGGAAGTCATCGACAGAGATGTCGAACGCTTTCAGCCTGCGCCACAGTGTCGTGCGGCTGATCCCCAGACCGCGTGCCATCTGAGTCACATTCCCGCGCATATGGCGAGCAGACTGGATCAATGCTTCGCGTTCAATTTCCTGCATGGAGGCGAGCCGGCCCATAATCAGTCCTGGCTTATCCTGCCCGGAGGGGTGAAAAACAAATTCCGGCAGGTGCTCAGGCTGGATATTTTCCTGGCCTTTCACCTGGCTGGTTGCCAGGCGCAGCACAGCCTCCAGCTCGCGCAAATTGCCGGGCCAATCATAATCTTTCAAAATAGTCAGGGCTGCGTCCGTCAGATGGTAGGGTTCATTCACCTGTCCCGAGATCCGCTTGAGATTTTCCTCTGCCAGTGCCGGCAGGTCTTCGATCCGGTTGCGCAGCGGCGGCAGAATAATCTCAAACGTGCTCAAACGATAGTAAAGGTCTGCGCGGAAGTGGCCTTCCTTGATGAGCTGCTCCAGATTTGCCGAAGACGAGGCAATGATCCGTGCGTCGACCGCAATAGGGCGATGGTCCTGTTTGTGCTGGATAATCCCCAGCTCCATCGCATCCAGCAAAACAGCCTGCCCTTCCAGGCTCAGGTTTTCGATATCTTGAAAATAGATCGTCCCATCCTGCGCCAGCTCGAATTTACCGGGTTTGCCCCAGGGCTCACGCTCGGAGAAACCTTCACCAAACCCAAGCAGCTCTTCGACCATCTGATTGGCGGGAATCGAGGCACAGGCGAAGAAAATAAAAGGTTCATCGCGGCGCGGGCCATCATTGTGGATCGCCGTCGCCAGCACATTCTTGCCGGTGCCGCGCTCCCCCCGGATCAACACACTGGCGCGGGCTGCGGTGGCCGTGCGCGCCAGGCCGCGCACCCGCCGGATCTGGACCGAATTCCCCAGAATAATCTCGTTCAGGCTGGTTGAATGGAACCCGGCCCGGTTCTGCGAGATTTGCAGTAAATCGACTTCTTTGTGCAGGGTGACGATGGCGTTGACCATGCCGCTTTTGTTCTGTAAAAAGCTCAGGCTGACCACCAGGTCGAGCGGCCGGTTACCGGTCCGCACCCGGGCGGTGACATTGCTCATCGGCTGCCGCTCCTGGATCGCTTCTTCCAGCCAGGAGGGCAGAGAGATAAAATCACGATAGTGTTTGCCCAGGATTGCCTGGCGCGGCAGGCTGATGACCTGCTCGGCGGCATCGTTAATTTGCAGCAGCCGGCCTTCGGCGCTCCACACCATCACGCCCTCAGAGA
>JAJZSS010000151.1 GCA_021849525.1 Chloroflexota bacterium | reverse complement strand
AGAACTCTGGCTACTTCGGAGGCGTAGCGATCTGAGAGAAAACGTGTGTCAAAACCAACTACCATTTTATTGGGGTCAATTGGATGGTTAAATTGCATCCCATTATTCCACGCTTCAGACCGGACTGCATCCGCGATAGCCTGAGTGACCAGGCGTAAATTATGAAAAGTAAATGTATCTGAGATGACGGCTCTCCAGCCATCGGTTCCAAAATGAATAGGCATTTGTTATCCTCGGGTTAAAAGGTGAGACGATTTTATCATTATTCGAAGTCATCATTGGCTGTGTTTTATGGGTAGAGATTTAGTAGCTATTTGGTTACGCGATGACTGGCATAGTTTGTGCACGAACATCTCGGATGGCAAGGTAGTGAAGCCACACAAGCCTCAGATGCCACCCGGCGGATTGTCGTGTTAAAATGACAACAATGGACGAACAAATCCTGCAAATTATTGCCTTATTTAGCCGTGAGCCATTGTTCCTGGGCCTGGAGGATGAGCAAATCGCGGATATTGCGACTCGCTTTCAAGTTGTCCATCTTCCCCGTAATACGGTTGTTTTCAACCAGGGTTCACCCCCCAATGCATTTTATTTTATCTTCGATGGACATATCCGGATCATGCACACGGTCGACGGACAGGAAAAACTGGTGGGTGTACTGGATACCGGCGATTTTTTTGGCGAACAAGGATTATTGTTTGATCGGCCGCGTAATTACACAACGATGACCAGGGAAAGCTCCATTCTATTACGCCTCCTCCCGGATCAGTTTGTGACTCTCATGCAGGATTACCCCATGCTGTATGAACGATTACTGCATACAGCAGAAAGTCGTTCGCTGGCACTCAGGCAAAATTTTAAATGGCTGAGTATGGACGAAGTCATTTATTTCATCAGCCGAAAGAGTAAGTTCTTTTTGTACACTTCGCTGATTTTACCAGCAGGGGTTGTTACGGCTTCACTTGGAATATTAGCCTATGCTACCTTTATGGGGGGTTCGCCAAATATCAACCTCCTGTTGATCGTTGTTGGTTTTTTGACCTTGATTTTTGGTCTCATATGGTTTTTGTGGAACTGGATTGACTGGAGCAATGACTTTTATATTGTCACCAATCAGCGGGTGGTATGGGTGGAAAAGCTGATCGGTCTATATGATAGCCGCCGCGAAGCACCCCTGGATACGATCCTGGCAGTTAATGTTTTTTCAAGTTTTCTGGGACGCACTTTCGGGTATGGAGATGTAGTCGTACGGACCTTTACGGGCGGCATCCATATGAAGAGGATGAACAACCCATATGCTTTCGACAGTTTTGTCCGCGGTTATCAAAAGCGGGTGCTGGTAATTTCGGAGGAAGAAGAAAAGCGTACTCGCGAGCGTGAGCTGGAGGAGGCCATCCGGCGTAAAGCAGCGAATCCCTTTGAGAATCCGCTGGTTGAGACATTGATCCGCCCCAATAAACCGGTTCAACGCCAGCAGCTACCAGAAAAAGAAGGTAATTTAGGTGATTTCCTGAAGACCTTTCTCAAAGTGCGCTATGAAGAAAATGGTGTAATCACCTATCGAAAACATTGGCTCTTATTACTTCAAAAAGCCTGGGCGCCAGTGCTCGTGTTGACTCTCATGCTGGGCAGTACGCTCGGCTTGATATGGCTCGAGATCTCGCGCGAGGAAGCCGTGATCACCGGCTTCTGGCCCTATTTGATTGGCGGATTTGCTTATTGGATCGTGCTGATGTGGCTGGGGTACCATTTCTGGGATTGGGAAAATGATATTTATCGCTTAACTCCAACTCAGATTTTGGATATCGAACGTAAACCGCTTGGGGAGGAAATGAAGAAAAGTGCTCCCCTGGAATCGATCTTGAGTATTGAACATGAGCGCGAGAATATCATCCAGAACCTGTTGAATTATGGTTACGTGACGATCAATATAGGTCAGGCAAAATTTATCTTTCGGGGTGTTTATAATCCCGATCAGGTTCACCAGGATATCTCAGATTATCGGGAGATTTTGTTCCGGAAGAAAAAGGCAGCCGAAGCTGCGCAAGAACGCCAGCGAATGATCAACTGGTTAGTCACCTATTATGACCAGACTTCGGATCCAGATATCTTTGAAAATCTCGACCAGTCTGAGCAACTTTAAGGGTAAAATTAACGACGCTGGTTTTTACTGATAATTTTCGAGGTTGAAATGGCATTACGTTCTATTGTGACAATACCTGACCCTGTCTTACGCCGCAAGGCGCGTAAAGTAACTGAATTTGGACCTGAGCTGCAAAACCTGCTGGATGATATGGTCGACACCATGCGTGAAGCACCTGGGGTCGGCCTGGCAGCCCCCCAGGTGGGTATCCCTATCCGGGCTGTTGTTGTCGAGTTTGGAGACGAAGAAGACGAGTCGGTACCTCCAAAATTATTTGTGGTCGTCAATCCAGAGATCTCGCGCAATTCCCAAGACACCGTGACCGGCGCAGAGGGCTGTTTGTCGATCCCAGGCTACGCTGGCGATGTTGATCGGTTTACTGGCGTTACTATCCGGGGGCTGAACAGGCATGGTCAGCCGGTGCGCATCAAAGCGGAGGGTTGGCTGGCGCGGATATTCCAGCATGAGATTGACCATCTGGAGGGAGTACTTTTTACCGACCGGGCTGAGAGGGTGTGGAAGATTGAAGACGAACCCAATACTCCCGTCCCACTGGATTGAATGGACAATGAGTAGTATTTGAAACAATGAAAGCGTGGATGCCACGGTGCTAAATCCGTGGCATTTCTTTGACCATGTACCTGACTCACTTATCGCTGACCAATTTTCGTAATTTCACCCGCCTGGATATCGATGTCCCGCGCGGTCCTTCACTGCTGGTAGGAAGTAATGCGCAGGGCAAAACCAGCTTGCTGGAGGCGATCTACTATCTGGCCACGTTTGTTTCCTTTCATGCCGGATCAGATCGCGAGCTGATCAATTTTATTGCTGGACGCGAGTCCCTTGCGGTGAGTCGCATTGTGGCAGATTTTCAGCGGGGGGTTGCCCGGCGGCGGATCGAAGTCCGGATTATTCAGGAGCCCAATGGGTTTAATGGACCGCGGCTGCGTAAGGAAGTCCTCCTGGATGGCGTAAAGCAAAAAATCAGTGAGGTGGTTGGTGTTTTCAACGCAGTCCTCTTTCTCCCCCAGATGCTGCGCGTGGTCGAAGGAAGCCCTGAAGAACGCCGACGCTACCTGAACCTGGCTATTGCACAGATCTACCCCCAGTACGCCCAGGCCTTGCTGGATTACAATCGCATATTGTCTCAGCGGAATGCTTTGCTCAAACAGCTGGCCGAGCGGAGTGGAGACCTGAATCAGATGAGCTTTTGGGATGAGCAGCTGGCAGCAAAAGGTGGAGTGATCATCCTGGCCCGGATACATGCTCTACAGGAACTTGAGCATTTGGGGGCAGCCATCCACCAGGAATTGACCCGTAATCAGGAAGTACTGAGGCTGGTGTACCAGCCTTCTTTTGATCCCTTGCCCGCCCGGCCGAATCAGTATCGTTTACCACTGGATGCTCCGGCAGACCGTTCAACGCTCTCACTCGAGAAAATCCGGCAGGGTTTTCAAGAGCACTTATTACGCAATCGGTCAGAAGATATCACCCGGGGTCTATCGACAGTGGGACCTCATCGCGATGATTTCCGATTTTTATCCAATGCAATCGACCTGGGCGTATATGGGTCGCGAGGACAGGTACGTACTTCGATGCTGTCTCTCAAGCTGGCAGAAGTAACCTGGATGAAAGAGAAGACCCATGAGTGGCCGGTATTGCTGTTGGACGAAGTCCTGGCCGAGCTGGACGACCAGCGGCGGGATGATTTGCTGGCCCGGCTGGCTGAGAGCGAACAGTCTTTCTTAACGACGACTGACCTGGATTTATTTCGGGCAGAGTTTGTAAACAAGGCTCAACTTTGGAATGTGCACATGGGTCGTTTGCAGGAGGTGAAGCGTGAATCCTGATCTCCAGAGAGGCCGGATTTTTCAAATCAATGTTTCGAAGGGCGGTGTTCCTAAACTGGCAATCCCGGCTGGAGATGTAACTCCCCGGGGTATCCTGGGCGATGAGCAAGCTGATTTAAGGGTCCATGGCGGTCCTGAACGGGCCGTGTGTCTTTATTCATTAGAGCGGTTGATTGCGCTCCAGGTGGAGGGTCACCCCACATTTTCAGGGGCGTTTGGCGAAAACCTCACCCTTAGCGGTTTAGATTGGGACCGTGTCCAGCCAGGCCAGCGCTACAGGCTGGGTGAACAGGTAGTGATCGAGATATCACGGTATACCAGCCCATGTAATAATTTGATCCCATTTTTCAAAGACGGGGATTATGGCAGGATTTCTCAGAGCCAGCGACCGGGATGGTCGCGGGTTTATGGACGCGTGCTGGTCGGTGGCTCATTGCGACCGGGAGATGAGATTATCCAGGTTCTGGATTAAAGGGGTTTCTTCGACGGAACGCCTACCCGCCTGGGGTAGACGATGGATGTCGCCGCAACTTTGTCAACCACGACCAGATAACGTTCCTCAGCTACCCCGGGGAGTGTAATTGGGGTCAGCTTTCGCACATGGCCTCCGAGCACATTAATGGCATGCTCGGCACGGTGGACCTCAGCCGGCGCTTGTTCCCCTTTCATCGCCAGCATCGCCCCACCCACCCGCACCAGGGGTAATAAATATTCAGTCAGGACAGGTAAAATTGCGACTGCGCGAGCAACAGCCCAATCGTAATGCTCGCGATAATCCGGATTCTGACCCAGGCTCTCGGCTCGTTCAGTGAGGACTTCCACCCCGCTTAATCCCAGGCATTCTACGATATGCTGGCAAAAAACGGCTTTTTTGCCAACCGATTCAACCAGCGTCAGGCGCATCTCCGGGAAAAGGATTTTCAATGGGATCCCTGGAAACCCAGCTCCGGTGCCAATATCGATCAGGCTGGTCAGGGGTGTTCCTCGCAGCACGCATACCGTGGAAATAGAATCCAAAAAATGCTTGGTCCGGATTTGCTCGGCGGTATTGATTGCGGTGAGATTAACCTGTAAATTCCAGGCGATTAATTCATCTTCATAGGTTTGAAACATACGCTGCTGCGTGACGTTGAGGCGTACTCCAAACAGGTTAAATGCGTTTTGGGTTAATTCTCGCATGGAATTGATTATACCTGTTGGACAACTGAATTGACGCCTGTGGCTGATTATTTCATATTCAAAGCTTGTGGGTTTCGCATTTATTGACTAAAATCTTGCCATGTCGATCAGGCGGGTTTTTGCGATCACCCTTATTTTCACCTGGATTTTTTCATCTGTTTTGCCTGCCAGCGCAGCGAGAGGGAATCCGCCTTCTTCCGCATTCGTGGCTGAGATTGCTGGCAGAGAAGTCAACGGATATCCTCAGACCTTCGCGCTTTCATGTG
>JAJZSS010000150.1 GCA_021849525.1 Chloroflexota bacterium | reverse complement strand
CCGATCTAATATTCCCAATGTAATTTCAAGATTTACCCGCGACATGGTTATTCTAGCCCTCCCAAACCAGGCTGTTATGCTTTGCTAATAATGGCTCTATCGCTGAACAAGCTGCAGCACTTGTGATCCTGGTTATTCTGATCCCCGATCCCGGTGTAAGAAGATATGGCGCTCATAGGTCTTGGTCTGGCCACCTTCCACCCATACGATCCTTAATGTAACCTTCTTAAGGGCTTGCTGCCAGTCTTCAATCACCATCACTCCTGTCCCTGCAGGCAGGTCGCCCTGTTCGACAGCAGCATCGACCTTTTGAGTGTAAGTAGCAAAAACAGTCTCTAATTCCGGACAGCCGTAATCGATTTCCGGGCAAAGATTACGGGCAGGAGTTGGATCGACCTCATAGACACCCGACTGTAATTGATCAAACGGTATGCGATGAACTGGACCAACACCTTCTTGGGGAGCCAGATCCTGCACAATTCGCGTCGCAGCTGAGGTTTTAATCCCATATTGCGGCAGCCCCATATAACTCAACACGATCAGCGCCAAGACAGCCAGAATACCGACCGATACTGCCAGTGGCCGCTTATACAGGCTGCGATGGGGATTCCGATCGATGTAGGGTACACCCACCAGGATAGCAACGAGAATGGTCGGAATGACAATTCCCATCAAGCTCTTATCTCCCAGCTTCAGCATTCCCTGCAGCCACCAGAAATACCACGGTGCCTTGGTATCCAGAGGGGTTACTTGTGGGTCAGCGACATTCTCTAAAGGTGCATGATAACCAAAGAGGGTTACCCCCAAAACGAGGGCAAACAATCCCAAAGCTGTTAAAAAGACTTCGTGGGTCAGTAAATCAGGAAGGAAATCAATCCGGGTTTTTGCTTCTTTGGCAACTGGTGGTGGTACTTCCCCCTCTATAAATTTCGCCGGCTGTGAAATACCATGCTCCCGCGACACCTTGTAATAATGGATGCTGATCACCAGGACTGCTGCGAATGGAAACAGGACGACATGCATCAGGTAGAAACGCAATAAGCCATTTGCGGCAATATCTGGAGCGCCACGCAGCAACAAGTTTGCTTCATTACCAAATACTGGGGCTGCTTCGGCCATGCTGGTGCCGATGGTCACAGCCCAGTAAGCAAGCTGATCCCAGGGTAACAAATAACCACTAAAGGATAAGAAAAGCGTAATCCCCAGTAATACTACACCAGTCAGCCAGGTAAATGACCGCTCCTTCTTGTAGGAGCCCGTTAGAAATGTCCGCAGCATGTGCAGGACCGTAAAAATGACCATCCCTTCTGCCCCCAGGCGATGGATATCGCGTAACATCTGCCCAAAAGGAACATTGGTCATCAACTTCAGAATCGAATTATACGCTTCCGACGGCGAAGGCGTATAGTAGATCATCAGGATCAACCCGGTAATGAACTCAACCGCGAAAAAGAAGGCTGTGAAAAAACCCAGCCGGAAAGTATGGGTGAAAATCGTGCTGCCCTTTTCATAATATCGGGGGCGAATATGGAATAAGAAACTCGTAGTATGAACCTTGTAGCGTGGATTGGGTTTTTCGGTGGGAGGCTCGCCCCGCACCAAAGCCCTGAGCTCATTCAGGCTTAAACCAGCGGTACTCGCCCGGACACGCTCGTCCAACATTGCGCCGAACTTTTTTCTCAAATCTTGCAGTTGAACATTTCTTAGCATGAAATCACTCCCCAAACATTGTAGAAGCCAACCCCATCCCCACTGAAAATTAATCAGGCATGCGCCTTACCCTGAATCCGTTGACCGGTATCTACCTGAATGAGTGCATTTGGATCATCAGGGACCTGGAGTGGCTCTCCATTGGGGGCCTCCGCCAGAATTTCATTCGTCTGGGGATCCACAATCCGGACAACAAAGCGATCCAGTGAACGCGGCGCTGGACCCTGGATATATTCACCATCGAGATTGAACTGCGATCCGTGGCAAGGACAGGCAAATATCTCATCCTGGTCGCTCCAGTTATATAAACAACCCAGGTGAGTACAAACTTTGTACAGGGCCGTCACGCCTTGATCGGTATTGGAAATCCACAACTTTACCTTGGGAATATTGATTGGAGCTGAATCCACTGCTGGCAGCTCTCCTACGGTACCCACTGTGTAAACACCGCCAAATTCCCCCTCTTTAAAGCGAGGCATAGCAAAAAGATAAGTTATCCCAGCAACATTGACCGTCAGAAAACCAAGCGAAGCCAACCAGGCAAGATTAAGAAATTCCCGCCGGTTCACCTTAGTTTTCCCCTCCGCGGCCGGAGCTGTCTCCTTAGCCATATAATCCTCCTTATTTGATTACCATTGTCCTATTACCCTCAGGGCATTATAGCACGGGCATCTCTGCGAAGCAAGCATGAATTAATAGAATTATTATCTTATTAACCCGCTTATAAAACAGTAATTCGATCTACAGGGTTATAATGGCTCCAGTTAATCAGCCATCTGGAGGGACACCTATGTCGTTGATCGATATTCACGGACGTCTGGGGAATACAGCGTTATTCTATGTAATTTTGATGGCAGTGTGGGGGTTATGGCGGTACTTTCGCAAGCAGAATGTGGATAGCAGCTACTTCGGTGCGCTGGTTATCGCCGAAGTCATCTTTGTGCTCCAGGGCTTACTGGGCGGATATCTCTGGATCAGCGGCGTTGGGCGGCTGGGTAGCAGCATGCACATTCTTTACGGGATTGTGAATTTACTGGTCGTGCCTGGTATATTCCTGTTCACCCACGGCGAAAGCTCCCGCAGGACCATGTTGATCTATGCCTTGGGATTTGTTTTTCTGATAGGAATTGTTCTAAGGTCGATGGGAACCGCGTAAATACACAATAAACCAGCCAGGCGATACTAATAGATCGCCTGGCTTGAAAGATTTGATTCAGGGGGTCGAGCCAAACTGGACATCGACGCTCATTCCGGCGCGTAAGCCAGCCGGGATGGAATCCAGATCGACGGTCGTTTTATAAACTACATCTCCGCCAAGGGTATCGGCGAGAGGTGCAATCTCGACAACCTTCCCGGTGATTTCATCATCTAAGGCTGTGACCTGGATCGTGACCTGCTGGCCCACAGAGACATTGGGTATATCTCGTTCGCTCAAATCAGTTGTCTCAATCCGCAGGTTTTCCAGATCCACCAGAGCCAGGATAGATTGTCCGGGTACAGCCCATTCCCCAACCTGGACATTGATCTTGCTCACCACCCCGGCGAAAGGCGCTTTAAGCTCCAGATTCGCCAGGCTCGCTTCCACAGCCTGGGCTTGATCTTTTGCATTCTGCAGGCGGGCTTCGGCCAGCTGTAAATCCGCAGGGTCGGGACCTTGCTGCAGCTTTGTATACTGGTCTTCGGCCAGCTTTAGTCTTGCCTGAGCGATTTCCAGGTCTGTTTGAGCCTGCCCCATATCAAATTCTGGCACAAATACACCCGTAATCCGGTTCAGCTGCTTGAGCGAATTATCGTAGACTTTTTGAGCCGCTGAAAGCTTACTCAACAAAGCTGCCCGTTTGAAATTACTTTCAGGTTTATTTTCATAGGGCTTGAAGTCTTTCGTCGCCTGGTCCAGGGCTCGTTTTGCCAGGGCGAGGTTTGAGCGTGCCACCGCGACGTCAATCTGTTCTGCTGTTACCCCAAAACCGTTCAGGGTTTGTTCGGCGTCCCGTAAGGCGGCTCGTGCGGCATTCAGCTCTTGCAGCGCTGCAATCTGGGCTTCAGGCAAGTCTGAATTCAGCTTATCCAGATTCTGCTGGGCGACCAGGATCGCTAACTCAGCACTGGATAATGCAGCCTGGAGCTGCTCCGCACCGGCCAGGCGTGCAAATACCTGTCCAGCCACGAGATGATCGCCGACAGCAACCTCCAATGACTCGACGACACCCGCGGTGCTGAACGCCATGTGGGCTTGTTTGGCTGGAACAACCACTCCCGAAGCAACTATCCCTTCCAGGGCAGGCTGCACTGCTCCGGATGCCGGGCCGGAATTTTGATCTAAAACAATGGTAGGAAGGGCTGTCGGAGTGGCACCTGAGACAGCACTGCACCCCTGCAGAAAGAAAGCTGCCAGGAATACCAGGCAAATCTTACTAACCAAAGTCCTTGACGCCATTCTCAAGCTCCTACACCGGCAACCTCTGCCATGCTGTTTTCAATGATCAAACCATCGCGTAAGGTAATTACTCGCCGGGCGTATTGAATAACCCGCGGATCGTGGGTGGCAAAGACAAACGTCACACCGGTTTCCTGATTCAACCGCTGCATCGTCTCCATAACCATTTTCCCATTCGGTGTGTCGAGGTTTGCCGTAGGCTCATCTGCCAGGATGAGCGCCGGCTTCATTGCCAATGCCCGGGCAATCGCCACCCGCTGCTGCTCACCGCCGCTCAGCTGGTCAGGGCGATGCTGGGCGCGATCATTTAATCCTACCGCCTCTAGCAGCTCTCCGACCCGTGTCCGCCGTTCGGCTGGCGAATGACCATTCAGGAGCAGCGGCATTTCAATATTCTCGTATGCGGTCAGAGTCGGGATCAGGGCAAAGAATTGAAAGATAAACCCGATGGTTCCCCGCCGCATATCGGCGCGCTGGTTGCGGTTGAGATGGCTGACATCCTTGCCATTGACAAGTACCTGCCCGCTGGTGGGTAAATCCAGGCAACCAATCAACTGAAGTAGAGTCGTCTTACCCGAACCCGAGGGACCGATCAGGGCAGTGAATTCGCCATTCTCGATACTGAAACTCACTCCACGCAGAGCCTGGGTGTTGACTTTACCGGTGGTAAATGATTTTGTTACGTTGATTATTTTAGTTACTTCCATGATAGGTTCCTTCTGCTTTCTACTGCCCGGCGCGCAGCGCGTCAACGGGCTCCAGGCGTGTTGCTAACACGGCCGGGTATAACCCGGCCAGGACCGTTATAATCAAAGCGATCAAACTCAGGTTGAGAGTGTCATCCAGAGTGAGTTCGGCGTAAATTCTGTTTTCCATCAGCAACCCGGTAATACCCATGTTGCCGATATAGAAACCATATTTTGCCAGATAAGCCACAGCCAACGAACCCAGGATTAAGCCCATGATAATTCCACCTATCGCCAGGAATGAGGATTCAGCCAGGAATAATGCCATGATCTTGCCGCTTTTCATCCCGATCGCCGATAGTATCCCAATCTCGCGGGTGCGTTCGTAAACCGCCATCACCAGGGTGTTGACAATAACGGTGGCTGTAATTCCCAGGACAATGAGATACAAAAGACTCATGTAGGCGTTGGATAATTCCTCGGTCTGAATGATGAGCTCGTTCATTTCCACCCAGGTCTGTACCTTATACTGCGTGGTTTGGATAGCAGCGGCAACTGGTTCTGTCTGTTCCCGATCATTGAGCAGGATAAAAATAGCGCTGGCATG
>JAJZSS010000149.1 GCA_021849525.1 Chloroflexota bacterium | reverse complement strand
CATCCAATACATACAATACACCCATCAGGTGCGAGCCGATCTGGGTTGCCAGGCGGATGCGCTGCGCCTCCCCGCCTGATAGCGAAGCTGCCGAGCGCTGCAGGGTAAGATAATCGAGCCCCACATCCACCAGAAAGCCCAGCCGTGAGGTAATCTCTTTCAGGATGCGCTCGGCAATTGCCTTCTGGCGGCTGGTAAGCACATTTCCCGATCCGGATATGCGTTCGACCCATTCAAGGGTCTTCAAGATTGGCCAGGTGGTTACTGCAATGATATTCTGGTCGTCCACAGTAACAGCCAGCGCTTCCGGGCGTAAGCGGCGACCCTGACAGGTAGGGCAAATGGCCTCGTTCATGAATTCGGACAGCCTGTCCCGGATATACTCCGAGCTGGATTCGCTGTAGCGCCGCTCCAGGTTGCGAACCACACCTTCAAATGGCTGACGAAAGGTTGCCTTGCGCCCGTCGCGATTGGAGTAGTGGATGGTGACTTCTCTCCCCTGGGTTCCATACATCACCAGGTCCATCTGCTCCGGGGTTAATTCACGCACCGGGGCATTCAGATTGATGTGGAAATCATGCGCTACGGCTTCCAGAGTCTGCCAGTAGTACCCGCCCTCATCCCGCGGCCCGCTCCATTCAGGAAGAACAATTGCCCCCTCATTCAAAGATAAATCTTTATCTGGAATGAGTAAATCGGGATCGATCTCCAGTTTGCCACCCAATCCCTGGCAATCCGGGCAGGCGCCATGGGGGGTGTTGAAAGAAAACGTGCGTGGCTCGATCTCTGGCAGGCTGACGCCATGTTCCGGGCAAGCCAGATGCTCCGAGAAATACAGGTCTTGCGGCTCATCGGGGTTGGTCGTATCCTGAACAATCAGGTAACCATCGCCAAATTTCAATGCCGTTTCAACCGAATCGGTCAGGCGCGTACGCGTTGCCTGGGCATCGACGTCAGCTTCCTGATGGCGAATGATCAGGCGGTCTACTACCGCTTCAATATTATGGATCTTGTACCGATCCATCTCAATGTCTTCTTCCAGGTCGTAGACCTGCCCATCCACCCGGGCGCGCACAAAACCTGCCTTGCGGATCTCATCCAGTACCGCCTGGTGGGTGCCTTTGCGCCCGCGCACCAGTGGCGCCAGCAGCAGGAGACGTGAGCCTTCGGGCAGCGCTTCAACCAGCTCGACGACTTCCTGGGCTGACTGGCGAGAAACCTCGCGCCCGCAAATCGGACAGTGTGGAATGCCCGCCCGTGCAAACAGCAAACGCAGGTAATCATAGATCTCGGTCACTGTGCCGACCGTAGAACGCGGGTTGTGCGAAGCACCCTTTTGATCGATGGACACCGCCGGTGAAAGACCTTCGATGGTGTCCACATCCGGTTTTTCCATGCGACCCAGGAACTGGCGTGCATAAGCCGACAGAGACTCTACGTACCGCCGCTGACCCTCGGCGAAAATTGTGTCGAAAGCCAACGAAGATTTTCCGGAGCCCGACAGACCGGTTATTACCACCAGCTTGTCACGCGGGATCTCCACGGTAATATTTTTCAAGTTGTGTTCTCGCGCCCCAACGACGCGTAATACATTTTGGGACATATTTAACCTGTATTCAGTAGAAGATAGTGAGGGGTTGTTACCATCAATTATAGCACAATTGTTTTATTAATCGCGATGCAACCCTCGCCAAGGCAATTTGAGATTATACCAAGAGAGTCAGGCTGCATCGCATGCTTCATGGAATGTTAACCAAGTCACAGGAAATAATCAAAACCTCGGTCTGCCTTGTGAACATTTTGGAAGCAGAGTAGAATTTGCAACCAACCATGCTGACCCGCCTCAATCAAACTTTCCGCTCCTTTCCTCTCCAGTTCTGGATGATCTTTATCGGTCTGCTGATCAGCACCATCGGCGCCAGTATGATCTGGCCTTTTCTGATGGTCTATGTCAGTGAGAAACTTGACTTACCCCTGAGCAGTGTCACCGTTCTGATCACTCTGAATTCGGTGATGGGGTTGGTCTTCTCCTTGCTTGCCGGGCCAGTGATCGATAAAGTCGGGCGCAAATGGATCATGGCGATCAGCCTGCTGATCAATGGGCTGGCATATATTATCCAGAGCCAGGCCAACTCCCTGCCAGTCTTCGCCCTTGCCATGGCACTGAGCGGGGCATTCAATCCGCTTTACCGGGTAGGCGCGGACGCCATGATGGCTGATCTGATCCCCGGCGAGCGCCGCGCTGATGCTTACTCCTTGCTGCGCACCAGCAACAACCTGGGGGTTGCCATGGGTCCGGCCATCGGTGGGATGCTGGTCGCAACCTCCTATAGCTTCGCTTTTTACATCGCTGCCGCCGGTATGATCCTGTACAGCTTGCTGGTGACTGTCCGCTTTCGGGAGACCCTCCCCAGCCATGCTGCAAGGCGCTCGCTGGGAGCCACTCAGGCAGCTACTACCCGCCAGCTGTTCGGCGGATATAACAAGGTCTTTGGCGACCGTACCTATATGACCTTCATTTTCTTCACCATCCTGGTGATGATCCCGGCTTCTATGCTGTGGGTCCTGCTTTCGGTGTATGTCAAGCAGAACTACGCCATTCCCGAGAACCAGTATGGGTTCTTACCCACCACCAACGCCCTGATGGTGGTTTTCCTGCAGGTAGCCGTCACCCAAATCACCAAGCGCTACCGTTCGCTGCCTGTCCTGGCGGTCGGCAGCCTGTGCTATGCCATCGGCGTGGGCAGCATTGCCTGGATGACCGGGTTCTGGGGCTTCTGGATCAGTATGGTGGTGATGACCATCGGCGAGCTGATCCAATCGCCCACTGCCTCCACCTTCGCCGCTAACCGCGCCCCGGCAGATATGCGCGGGCGCTATATGAGCCTTTACGGCCTGACCTGGCCCCTGGGAGCCGGGATTGGCCCGCTTCTGGGAGGCTTTCTCAATGACAGTATCCGCCCCCAGGCCATCTGGATTGGCGCCCTGGTGATTGGCCTGCTCAGCTCCAGCGGCTTTGCCCTTATGGCGTTGGCTGAGCGGCGGCGCAAGCCAGAAATCGAGCCCGAGGTTTTACCCGAACAGCCTTGATCTGAGCCTATAATTGGGACTGAGCGTCCAAACCTCAATCCCGGGACGATCAGGAGGATATTCACAATGGGACTCTTGCAAAAACTGGCCAGCATATTCAACCCACCACCCAAGCCGGATCGTTATTACGAATTTACCGTGCGCTGCCACCGCTGCGGCGAGCTGATCACCGGACGGGCGGATCTGCACAACGAGCTCAGCGTCGATTATGGCGAGGATGGCAAACTCGAAAATTATTTTGTGCGCAAAGTAGTGATGGGGGAGGAGCGCTGTTTCCAGCGTATCGAGGTCGAGCTGTTTTTCGATAAGAACCGGAACCTGATTAATAAAGAAATCCAGGGCGGTTTGTTTGTCGAAGAATCAACACCGCCCCAGGATTAAACTTACGTTCTCTGTGCTATCCAGGCTTATTTCGCCAGCTCGTACAACTCTACCATAACTCCGCTGGCGCTCTTGGGGTGGACAAAAGCATAGCGCCGGCCATCGCTGCCCACTTTAGCTACCTCGTTGATCAACTGGATCCCCTTTTCTTTGAGCTGCGCCAGCATGCCATCGATATCATCCACTTCCAGGCAGATATGGTGCATGCCAGGGCCACGCTTATCCAGGTAACGCGCCAGCCCGGAATCCTCCGTCGTTGGCTGGACCAGCTCGATCTCGCTGTCGCCGGTAGGCAGGAAAGCAATCCGCGCCTGCTCGCCAGGGACTTCCTCCACCTGGGTCAGTTCCAATCCGAGGGCATCGCGCCAGAAGTTCAAGGGGCTTTCCAGGTCACTGACCAGGATCGCAATATGATTGATTTTGGTGATCTTAGCCACAGGAATACATCCTTTATTTTTTTAATTTTACAGCCAGGAGGCCGGCTGGTACTCCCCCCACAGGCCGCGCAGCACCCGGCAGATCTCGCCCAGGGTCACGTCATTCTCCACACAGGCGATGAACACCGGCATCAAATTGTCGCCGCTGCGGGCTGTGTTTTCCAGCTGACCTAGCATCTCAGTGGCGCGGGCTGCATCCCGCCGGGCGCGCAGATCAGCCAGCCGCTGGCGCTGTCCCAGCTCAATCGCCGGATCGACTTTCAGGCGCTCCAGCTCAATCTTTTCTTCCACCTGGAAGGCATTGACCCCCACAACCACCTGCTCGCCCTGCTCCATGGCCTGCTGGAAGCGATAAGCGGCGTCCTGAATCTCGGCCTGCATGTAGCCGCGATTGATCGCTGCCAGCGCCCCACCCATCTCGTCGATGCGGTCCAGGTAGTCCTGCGCCTGGTTTTCGATCTCGTCGGTGAGGTGCTCCACCAGGTACGAGCCCGCCAGGGGATCGATCGAATTGGCCACGCCTGATTCATGAGCGATGATCTGCTGCGTGCGCAAAGCCACACGTACCGATTTTTCGGTCGGCAGCCACAGGGCTTCGTCCATGCTGTTGGTATGCAAGGACTGCGTGCCGCCCATTACTGCTGCTAAAGCCTGCAGCGCCACCCGCACCACGTTGTTCTCCGGCTGTTGGGCGGTCAGGGTCGAGCCGGCGGTCTGGGTGTGGAAGCGCAGCACCCACGAACGCGAGTTTTTGGCCTGGAAACGCTGGCGCATGATCCTGGCCCACAGGCGGCGCGCCGCCCGGTATTTGGCGACTTCCTCCAGAAAATCATTGTGGGCGTTGAAGAAAAACGAAAGCTGGTCAGCGAAGCTATCCACGTCCAGCCCGGCATCGATCGCCGCCTGGACATAAGCGATACCGTTCGCCAGGGTAAAGGCCACTTCCTGCACCGCCGTCGAGCCGGCCTCGCGGATGTGGTAGCCCGAGATGCTGATTGTATTCCAGTGCGGGACTTCCGCCTGGCAATAGCGAAAGATATCCGTGATCAGGCGCATGGAGGGCTGCGGCGGGAAGATATATGTGCCGCGGGCGATGTATTCTTTCAGGATATCGTTCTGGATCGTGCCGCGCAATTGCCTGGATTCGACTCCCTGACGCTTCGCCACGGCGATATACATCGCCAGCAGGATCGCAGCTGGGGCGTTGATGGTCATGCTGGTCGAGACTTTGTCGAGGGGGATCTCGTGGAACAAGGTTGCCATATCCTCCAGGGAGGAGATCGCCACGCCCACCTTGCCCACTTCGCCCAGGGCGATGGGATCGTCCGAATCGAAACCGATCTGGGTTGGCAGGTCGAAGGCTACCGAAAGCCCGGTCTGGCCCTGCTCCAGGAGGTACCGGTAGCGGCGGTTGGATTCCTCCGCCGTGGCATAGCCGGCATACTGGCGCATCGTCCACAGCCGGCCGCGGTACATGCTGGGCTGCACGCCGCGGGTATAGGGGTATTCGCCTGGAAAGCCGAGCTTCCCGGCGTAATCAG
>JAJZSS010000148.1 GCA_021849525.1 Chloroflexota bacterium | reverse complement strand
AAGCGGTCGAAGGCGGCAACTTCCGCGGTGCATGGGCCGCTCATCTGTTCTTCCATCACCTGCACAATTTGGGCTGGGAAGGCAGCGCGCAGGGGCGCCATGGCCCGGTCGATGTACTCCTGCGTGGCTTGATCAGGGTCGATCTCCATCGCCCACAGGTTGGGCATATTCTCGATCGGGGTAATTTGATGACCAATGGCCTGTTCAAAGACGTCCGCCAGGTTGGATGCCGGGTCGGTGGTCACGATCAATGTTTTCTGGCCTTGCTCTGCCAACCGCACGGCATGGGTGCAGGCCATTGAGGTTTTTCCGACCCCACCTTTGCCTGAGAAAAAGAGATAGGAAGTTGACATATTACTTCCCACCGTTCAGCTTACCGAGGATCTCAAAGATACCTGGATACTTCCCCTCAGCAACGATTTCACCCCGCACTACCACGATCGGCAGCGCCGCCATCTCTTTCTCGCGCACCAGGCGCATCACTTCCGCGTTTCCCAGGAACGCCTGAGGATTCGATGCCATCTGGTAACGGGTCACCTGGTAGCCTTCCTGCTGCAGCCGTAAAATGGTTTCGTTGAGATCCAATAAGGTCTGATCCAGTGTCGGCCCGCACAATCCAGTGGGACAGCACATCGGTGGATCAAAGATTTCCACATCCGGGCGATTCCCGGGTTTTGAAAACGTGAAGGCGCGTTTGAAATTCTGACTATTTTCACTCATAATAATTCAATCTCCATTGAAGTAACAGGGCAAATAAATGCATCAATTGGTAGGTTTAACGACGCCCGTCCGCAGATTGATAAAGCCTTGCGGACCGCAAACCGTTTGCCGGGGCTGGATGCGTTCCAGATCGAAGAAGGCGCTCAGGACCTGGCGGAATTCTTCCAGCACGTTTTGGTTCACCGAGTAATACACCCAACGTGCATCACCTGGATCCCGCTCGACATTCACCAATCCTGCTTCGCGCAGAACACTCAGGTGATGGGAAATCAGATTGGGAGCCATTTGCAGGGCACCACCCAGTTCGCAGTTACACTGCACCCCTTCAATGATCTGTTCCAGCAGCAGCAGCCGGTTCGGCTCGGCAAGCACCTTCAGCCAGCGGGCCAGGTCCGTCACCTGCTCTTTTGAGAATACTGCTTTATCCATAGGGTTCCTTCCAAAGTATTTCAATCACCATTGAATTATATCACGGGATTCGTTATCATTATGGTGATGAATTTACTCAATGGGGTATGCCATATATCCCTGGTGTTCCAGGAGGATTATGCAATGCGGATCTATATTCTGTTTGTAGGAAACGAGGGGGTATGAGACAAGTTGCGATTTTTAGCGATATCCACGCGAACCTTCCCGCGCTTGAAGCGGTGTTGAACGATATGGACCAGCGTGGTCTGGAAGAGCGATACTGTTTAGGCGACCTGGTCGGGTATGGCACGTTTCCAAACGAGGTGATTGCGATCATTCGGGAGCGAAACATACCCACCATCATGGGCAACTACGACCAGGGGGTTGGAAACAGCAGTGATGATTGCGGCTGCGCTTATAAGGCCGCCGATGAGGAAGCGCTGGGGAAGCGATCCATCGCCTGGAGCAATGCCCACACGACCGACGAAAACAAGGCTTTCCTGCGCAACCTCCCCCCTCAAATATCCATTGAATTAGGAGAGTTGCGCGTCTGCCTGGCGCATGGCAGTCCGCGGAAGATCAACGAGTACCTGTATGAAGACCGTCCCGATGCCAGCCTGGAGCGTATTCTCGATGGGGTTAATGCAGATGTACTGGTGGTTGGACATACGCACAAACCCTATCACCGCGTTTTGCCCAGCGGCCGGCATGTCATCAATGAGGGGAGTGTTGGGAAACCAAAAGACGGCGATCCTCGCGCCGCGTATGTGGTCCTTTCCGCCGAAGGAAAGAATTTACTGGTCGAGTTTATCCGCGTGTCTTACGATGTAGAGCAGGTCGCCACAGCGATTGAAGCCAGCGAGATGCCGTCCGAATATGCCGGCATGCTGCGTACAGCCAGTGGATAAAATATGGAAGTGTGTGAGAAGAAACGGATTTCTCGAACAGACGGAACCCAACCTGTGCAGGCTTCGTTCTGGATCACAAGCTAGATAATCATTTCGAAATAGGTAATGATGATCCATAGGAACACGTATCGACCACTGACAAGATTGTAGAACGATTTGCTGGTTCGTTTTCTAGTGGTGAAAGGGGAAACCGTGCCCAGAAAAGTTCTCGTGCGTGGGAGTAATGATATTGGGGCAGCCGTTGCGCACCGCCTGTTCCGGGCTGGGTATTCTGTTGTAATTCATGATATACCGGCCCCTACAACAACGCGCAGGAAAATGGCTTTTACTGACGCGATTTTTGACGGCAGGGCAGAATTAGAGGGCTTGACTGCAGTTCTGTGCAATAACCTTGAAGAACTGTCTGGTGAATTCTCTTTTTCTGAAATGATCCCGGTCGTTGTTCAAGACTTCGATCTCTTGCGAAAAACAATGCATCCGGAGATCCTGATTGATGCCCGCATGCGCAAACACCAGCAGCCTGAATCGCAGCGCGATCTGGCTCCGCTTACTATTGGGCTTGGCCCCAATTTCACCGCCGGTGAGACCACGCATTTGGTTGTCGAAACGAGTTGGGGGCAGAACCTGGGCAGAGTCATTGAACAGGGAGCATCCCAGCCGTTAGAGGGGGAACCGCGGGAGATCGGCGGTCATGCACGCGATCGATATATGTACGCATCCGTTGCTGGTATCTTTACTACCGATCATCAGATCGGTGACCAGGTGGACCAGGGCCAGGTCATTGCTCACATTGATACAACTGAATTATGCGCGCCCATAACCGGTTTGCTGCGAGGCTTGACCCACACGGGCGTATCGGTTGCTACCCACACTAAGGTCCTTGAAGTCGATCCACGCTTTGACTCGCCACAATTGGAAGGGATTGCTGAGCGTCCTGCCCGAATTGCCGAAGGTGTGCTGCTCGCTGTGCAAACCTGGGAAAGAAGCCCACGCATGTTGGGATGATAAAAGAACATCTGTCACCCTAATCGAGTGGCAGATGTTTCGAAGGAAAGGATTGCTTTCTCTTGCAGCTACCCGCAGCAGCCGCTTCTCGCCTGGACGCCAGGCCGCTGCGGTCGGTTAATTTCCTTTGGCGCATTCAAATATAGACTGGGTTTCTGCGCAGAGGCGATGACACTGTACACGGAAATGCCATCCATTTCGCCCATGCTGGCACTGCGCCGGGTGGTGACATTTTGGAAGCCGGCCTGGGCGATCAGGTCCAGGTATTCCTGTTCCGGCAGCGCCCCAGTCACGCATTCAGCCCAGCCGGCGGCGCTCTCGCGCAGTTCGATCGCCACGGGGCCAGAGGTTACCATATCGCTGACTTCCAACCGGCCACCCGGTTTGAGCACCCGGAAGGCTTCGCGGAATACATGGCCTTTATCCTCGGTCAGGTTAATCACGCAATTGGAGATAATCACATCGACCTCCCCATCCGCCATTGGCAGCTCTTCCGCGTATCCCTGGCGGAACTCAACATTGGTGATGTGGTTTCGTTCCGCGGCTGCTTGTGCGCGTTCCAGCATGGCAGGAGTCATGTCCACGCCAATCACTCGACCAGTTGACCCCACTTTATCAGCCGCCAGGAAAGCGTCCAGCCCACCGCCACTGCCAATATCCAAAACGACTTCTCCAGGTTTCAGCCCGGCCATTGCCAGCGGATTGCCGCAGCCAAGGGAGATATCCGCAGCCTCTTTAGGCGCGGCGGAGAGTTCTACAGGGGAATAGCCGGTGGCAAAGGTCACATCTTCGTACTTCGCCCCAGTACTGCAACAACTCCCACCATTGCTCGAGCCGCCACAGCAGCTCGATTCACTGCTTGAACTGGAGCTGCAACAACCGCCTTGGTTTTCGGAAGTAGATGAGATGGAGCCGCAGGACCCAGACTGGGCGACAGCCGAGTAATTCTCTCGTACCGCTTCGCGCATGGCCATGCGCCGGGTGCCGGTGGCAACAAAGACGCTAATTTCCGCCTCGCGCCCTTGTGCATCAGCCAGGGTCGGGTTGGAAGATTCGGCGCAGCACGATTGTCCAGTGCAGTCCACGATCACATTCACCAGACCGGCATCCTGGAACCAGGTGTGGATCTGAGCACGGTCAAAACCCTGCCACACATCCGCCATTTCTGCTTTCAACCAGGCATACGGGTGCTCATCCATATCGGTAATGACCAGCCGTCCGCCGGGCCGCAGCACGCGAATCATTTCCCGAATAGCCGACACCGGATCCGTTGTATGGTGAAGATACATGTTTGCAAATACGGCATCCAGGCTTTCTTCCGGAAAAGGCAGGCTCGAACCATCCGCTTCGTGATATTCGATATTGCTGAAGGCACTCAAATTCTTTTTGGCCACCTCAATCATTGCTGCTGACCCATCGACAACGTAAACCCGCTTTACCAGCGGGGCCAGACCGGCAGCGACAAAGCCAGTGCCAGAACCGATATCTGCAACTGCCATCTCCGGGCGCAGATAGGCTTTGGCGATGGCGGCATCCCGGACAGGTTTACCGAAATACCCGGCGCTGATTTTGTCCCAACTGCCAGCCACCTGCTTGAAGTACTCGGATGATGCTTGCGTCATGGACATTACTTACCTCCTAAATCAAATTTATCGTAATATTACGATATAAAAGCATGAAAAAAGCTGCCTGGGTCAAGAATCCGACCTTAGCAGCAGTTGGACTTTGCAATCCTTGGTTCGCTTTGGCAGCAGTTTGGCAGCCAGCTCTCAATCTGGCCTTTCAGGAACTGTAAACCCTCAGCGCTGACACAGTAGCAGGTTGCCGGCCCTTCAATCTCACCTTCAATCAACCCTGCTTCTCGCAGCACTTTCAGGTGCTGGCTGACAGTGGATTGTGCTAACGAGGTGAAGGCGACGATATCGCCGGTAATGCACATCTGTCTGTCCGCCAGGTGCTGCATGATCCGAAAGCGCACCGGGTTTCCCAGGGCTTTCAGCATAGCAGCGAGACGGATATCATCGCGGCTCAATTCGTGAATGAGAGGTAAATCTTTGCTCATCTTTCACCTTCTATATCGTAATTTTACGATAAAAACCATGAAATGTCAAGTACCGCCACATGTCACGGCCAAGAGTATCTCTCTTTTTAAGTTATATCTCCCAGATCACTTTTGGTGCAACTTCAAAGAACAAACATATGGGTATCAACGTCTTCTGCCCAGGCAAGTATGCCACCATGCAGGTTGGAGATACGCGAATAGCCAGCCTGTTTTAAAATTTCTACAGCGCGTGCCGAACGTACCCCGTTGCGACAGAACACCACCCATTCAACAGAGGGATCCAACTCGTCCAGGCATGTTTGCAGCCGGGCTAATGGGATTACTTTTGCACCAGTAAGCTGTGAAAACTGTCCCTCCAGCTC
>JAJZSS010000147.1 GCA_021849525.1 Chloroflexota bacterium | reverse complement strand
CGGCGACAATCAGTCCAAGACCTGAGGTGAGAGTTTCAGTGAACATGCGGCTGCTGATTTAAACAATGTCGAGCCTGGGAGACAGCATGCCTGGAGGGGAGAATTTATCCGCCGGGCATGCATACCACCCCAGGGCTAGCGATTCTGGCGGCGCGCCTCTGCCGCCAGCTCGATAATTTCACGAATATCGGCGAATTCATACTGCGAGGCACTGACTGCCCCGGCAGAGAGAGTCATCAAGGGATGCTGGTGAGGGATGCCGTCATGATTGGTGGTGGTGATATAGCCATTTTCTCGATCCAGAAAATTGTAATGGGTCGGGATTTCCTCATCGAAACGGGCTTTCAAGCGCTGCAAGATTGGCAGTGTGGCTGTCTCAGTGGTGATCACGACGAAATTATCATCCCCGGGATGGCCGATAAAATCATTGGGGCTGCCCGTCTCGTCCAGCACCTCGTTCAGCAGCATCGCCATAAAGCGCAGCACATCATCGCCTGCCAGGAAGCCGTAGGCTTCCTTAAACGCTTCAAAATCTTTCAAACGAATATCCATCACTGTCCAACCGCCCTGGCGGATAATCCGGCGCAGTTGCTCTTCGATCAAGCGTCCGGCAGGCAGGCCCGAGCGTGGGTCGGTCAGGCTTTGCTGTTCAGCGCGCTGGATCGCCCGCTGGACGCGCAGCTTCAATTCTTCAATATCAAACGGTTTGGTGATGTAATCATCGGCTCCCAGCTCCAGGCCCTGAAGTTTATCGCTGCGCTCGTCTTTCTGGGTCAGAAAGATAATCGGTACGTGGCTGGTGCGAGTGTGAGTACGTAAACTCCGGCAGACTTCAAAGCCGTCGATATCCGGGAGCATAATGTCCAGAACAATCAAGTTGGGCAAGTTCTGGCGCGTCTTATCCAGGGCGACCCCACCCCGGTAGGCAAGATCCACTTCGTAATTTTGGCTGGTGAAATAGATTCGCAGCATATTGGCGATATCGACATCATCTTCGACGACTAAGAGCCGGGCTTTTCCCATGACAGCCTCCTACGGATATGGCGTAATTTCCCAATACAATCCTACAACGAGACCTTGGCGGCAGGCATCTCTCAGGAATGCCAAAGCCTCGCCAGAATCTGCGATGTTTTATTATGCCTCAGCATGCAGGCATACATCCTTACATTTTTTATAGGTTTATTAATATTTCTTGAGTGATGTACGGACCATCCCGCCGGGGAAGTATCCGCAACAGGTTCAGGCTAGCCGGACACCAGGCTAGCCGGACACCAGGCTAGCCGGACACCAGGTTAGCCGGATACCTGGCTACCAGGTTTCCGGGCGGGTTTCTCCGGGCCGCGGGTAAAGGCGGGGTTGGGCACTGGCGTTCGGCAGGTGATGATGATCGCTATCCTCGTAGCGTATATCGCGATCGATCACCCGCCGCTCCGAGGAAGCGAACAGGACCACATCGGATTCGATTGTACGCGCCGGGAATATGATCAAGCCCGATCCGATCCGGCAGTTATGCCCCACACAACCGCCCAGAACCGGATTGTTGGTTACTTTCAGCTCCCCCTCGCCATCGATCGCGCGCAGTGGATTGGAGAGCAAATTGAAATCGGTGAAGGTGTTGCCTGCCCCGATAAAGGTGTTGCGCCCTACCACGCACATTTGCAGGCAGGTATTCTGGGCGACCATACTGTTATCCATGAAGGTCGTCATAAACAATGATGCTCGAAAGGGCAGGAAGGCGCCATCGCCAACCACCGAGAGCATCAGCTGGCAGCCCTGAGAGATATTGACATTATCTCCGATGATGCAGTTTTCAATTACCACCCCGGCATTAATCGTGACATTATTGCCAATAGTGGTCGGTCCGTGGATGACTGCGTCCGGGTCTATCACACAGCCTTTTCCGATCTTTACCAGCTGAGAGGATTGTAAGACCTGCTTCCCCTCCAGCATGGCGCGGGCCAGGATTCTCAGCTTGAACAGCGGCTCGCGTGCAAGGCGATCTTCAAACCGGGCGCCTCGCCCAAACAGCCCAAAGACGACATCGGCAATATAAATATGTACCCAGGAATCGATCGCCATCAGGCTGCGTAAAGGCACCCGGTAGGTCATATTGCCCTGCTCATAAGCCATGTAGGTGGGGATATGGTAATAACCCACTTCGACTGACTGTAAATCGATCACCAGCGGCTCGGGTGTTTCCTGCGGTCCGTGCGGGTAATACCACAGCTCGGCCAGATAATGCTCGCCTATCCGGGTATAAGAGCTGGAAAGCGGCAGGGCATGCTCACGGAAGGCCAGATCAGCTCTGGTGAAAGCCGCCTGGACGGCACAATTGCGTTTTTTCGCCGCGGCAAGAAATGCAGCCAGGTAAAATTCATCAAAGAATAGATTATCCCGGTATACCAGGCAAGGCGCGTCCATCTCCGGCAAGCCGGCCCCGGCAGGCAGCTCGATCTCCTGATCCACATAAGGCGCCAGGACATCTCGCTGCAGCAGCCATAAGGGCTTGTTCTGCACCCGTAGATCGCGTGCCCGTTCATTGAATGGGGAGATATGGCGCAGGTCCTGGAGGATGATCTTGAGCATGATGGTAACTGGATCCGGATTACTGGTTTAATGCCGTTTGGGGGACCGGTATGCCGGCAGTCTCAGCTGCCAGAAACTCGTGCAGGCAGCTTCGAAAGCGTTCGGGCTCATCCAGCATGATAAAATGCCCGGCCTGCGGGAAACGTTCGATGCGCGCCTCTGGCAGGCTGGCCTGGATGGGCTGCCACTGGCGAGGGTGAACGACGATGTCTTTGGCCCCGTACATTCCCATGACCGGGATTTGCACCTGGCTCAGGCGGGGGCGCAAATCGGTCCGGCGTAAACTGGCGATACTCAGGCAGAAGGATTCCAGAGTGACTCGCGAGATGTCGCGGTCCATCATATCCGGCCAGCGAGGATCCCGTGAATAATAACGCGCCAGCAGGCGAAAACCCAGCTTCAACGCCCATAGATTATGATACGTAAGGGAGGCAAAGGGCTTCCAGCCAAACATCTTCAAGAGGAAAGACAGCGAAGCCCCATCGATCGGCGACCCGATCACCGCCACTTTGCGCACTCGCTGCGGATATTGGATGGCAACCCCCAGGCTGACCGTACCGCCCATGCTGTGCCCGACCAACGGCGCCTGGGCAATCCCAAGCTCTTCCATAAACTGGTCCACCAGGCTGATGAAGTCCGGCACGGCATAAGTGGCGCGCTTGTTTCCCGATTCGCCGAAACCCCAAAAATCCAGGGCATAGGTCCGGTAATACTGGCCCAGGTAGGCCATCGTATCCTGCCACAGGCCCCACGAACCAAGCCAGCCGTGCAGCAAGATCACCGGACGGCCGCGCCCGAAGACTTCGTAATGGAGAATTCCCTGGTCGGTTGTGATGGATGACACGGCGCCAATCCCCGCGCGGGGCTGCCTTTATTCGGCAGTATCCATCTCTGCCAGAATGCTGAACAGAAGCTCCAGCAAGACAGTTTTTACATTTTCTTTATCGGTGGCAATACACTCAAGCAGCTTGACTTTCGGATCGAGGCGCAAGGCGATGCGCATATCTTCCAGGTCCCAGGCGTCATCTTTATCCTGCTTGTTGGCTGCCACCACGTATGGCGTTGGCGCGTAGGCGCGGAAAGTTTCCAGAATGCCGCGGGCTTCGCGGAATGTCTCGGGGCGCGAGCTGTCAACCATCACAATAAAGCCCAGCATGCCCTCGGAGAGGATTTCCCACATAAAATCAAACCGCTTCTGACCCGGAGTGCCGAACAGGTACAGCACCAGGTCCTGATCGACCGTAATCCGCCCGAAATCCATGGCTACCGTCGTGGTATCTTTGATCCGCTCAGCCTCGGCTGTGATCTTGCGCTCGGTAGAGACGACATCGATCTCGCTGACCGAGCGGATGAATTCGGTTTTGCCAGCATTAAAGGGGCCCGTAACCACCATTTTTACCGTTTGCATTCGTCAGTGTCCTTCCATTCGTGTACGGGCTAAAGTTTGCGGATCCGGTCGATTAAGCGGTTGATCAGGGATTTCTGTTCTTCGCGATTTGGTTTTACCGGTGGGATCTTAACAGGGATTTGAACGGCAGGCGAAGGCGTCCAGGAGGGACGGATAATCTCAACCAACCCCGCCTGCAGCAGGCCATACACCACCCGCCGGATTTCCAGGTCATTCATTTTATTCACCCTGGCAATCTGGCGAATGGTATTCTTTGGGTTGATATAGGAAACTACCTTCCACTCCTGAGCGCTGAGATTGACGTTGCGAATATTGGTGCCGGGTCGCTCGGCGAACCGCAGGGCCATATCCAGGCTGGGGATCTCATCCTGGAGCTGTTCCAGCTCCTGCATGCGCCGCGAACCTTCGATGATGATGTTTTCGAGGGGGAGGCGAATGGTGATCTTGTCGTCGGGAGGCAGAAGGTTGTTCTCGAAACGGAACAGGCCCTCACCCCAGGTGAAAAGATTGTTGACCACGCCCAGAAAATAGGTTTGCAGGCTTCCCAGGATATCCTGTTGGGTGATGTAGCTGGCATTAATCAGTAAGAGGCCCAGCTCTTTATCGCTCATAGTGGCAGCGCGCTGTTTAATGACCCGGTGCTGGGCGGAAGAGATCTTGTTGGCCTGGAAAAGAATAGCAGCCAGGCTGTTATCCTGCTGCCCATCCTGGGCATAGGCCAGCCTGCCCTCGCGGAAGCTGATCCAAACTTTCGAAGTTTGACCTTCTATAACCAGGGTTCCTGTCTTGCGGGCCAGATTAATTAAATTAAGGAGCTGGGTAATTGAGAAATCGCGTAGGTTGCCCTTTAGCGCCATCTTGGCCTCAACAGAAACAATCCAGAAGATAACGAACCCAAAATTGCTAGGAGGATTATACTTGCTCGAGGAAGGCAAGTCAAACTTTCACGCCCCCGCGCACCTAACAAGTGTGTCAGAAACGCCTGACTAAGGCGCAGCGTGCGGAGATGGAGCGTAATCATCTCGCCTTGACACTCCCCGCCTTTGGCTATATAATGCCCTTCGCCGTAAAAAACGGAAGCTTTCCTCGATAGCTCAATCGGCAGAGCGGGCGGCTGTTAACCGCTAGGTTCCAGGTTCGAGTCCTGGTCGAGGAGCCTGATCCAAGACTAACGCACCCATCTGGGTGCGTTTTTGTTGTTCTCTGTGGTATATTAGCCCTATCCAGTCCAATTTACCTTATCTGCAAGGAGCGCGCGTGACTTCCGTTCCATCCTGCTGGCATTTCATACGTCCCCTCTACGCCTGGGAGATTGGCGAGGCGCGGCGCGTCTTCAGGGATGGGTTGGATTACAGCCGGGTGCGCGTCCATGAGTGCAATCCCATGCCAGATCGCCTGGACCGGATTGGCAAATGGCTGCGCCGCCAGAAGCGCGACCCTGATGCTCACAATGCCATCACTATAGGCAACCACTGTCATTTTCCGGTGCGCCTGCCAGAGCAACTGGTTACGATCGGCC
>JAJZSS010000146.1 GCA_021849525.1 Chloroflexota bacterium | reverse complement strand
GTCCTGTCCGGTGACCGGCGCGCTGGTCGGGCTGGGTTGAGGTACCGCAGTCGTCGGAGCCAGAGTGGGGGTTGCAGAAGATGGCGTCTCAGTCGGGGTTGCCGGCGGGGGAGTGGGTGTCAGGGCTGCTATATCGGTCAGGCGAGCGCTGGCGGTATTCGCCGCCGCGGTCATCACCGCGTTTGGGTCTTTAGTCGGTTCGGTTGTCGCCTCGGGCGCCGGTGATTTACACGCAGTCAGGATGACTGCCAGCGCCAGCACAAGGACGAATATTTTTTTCTTAATCACACTTACACCTCCTGTCAAACTCAGTGACAAGTATACCCTCTTAACGGGTAGCGTTTGTTTTCATCATCAGTCTGTTGAAAAGCTTGAATTTGGGGGATTCTTCAGGGTTGTTGGAAAGTAATGCGCCACGATCCAGGATAGCCGCCCGAGCAGGTAAACGTGCTCAGCTCACGGGCTGTTTCCCCGGCTTCAGCCAGGCGCACTGCGTACACCACGTCTGCGGCCATGTCAAAATCTGCGTAGCCGCGGCCCAACTCCGGCTGCAGACCGGTATAGAAGTGGTCCTCACCGCCATCCCAGGTGACGATCACCTCAACCCCGGCAATCTGCGCTTCTGCCGCGTCCAGCGCAATCACCTGGATCAGCCCTCCCGGCTGGTTTTGCTCGCACAGGCGCTGTGTCGTGCGCAGTACAAAAGGCGCCGCCGGCGTGCTGGTGGGAGTGCGCGTTGGAGTCTCGGTGGGCGTCGGGCTGGGGGTTGCCGAGGGGCGCGGCGTCCGGGTGATCGTGGCGGTTACCGCCAGGGTGGACTCGCTCTGCGTCGCTTCAGGAAGGATTGTATCCAGGGGCGACTCAGGGGTCTCTGTGGCCGTCGAGCTGGGCTGTACCGTCGAGGTCAAAGCCGGTTCTGGGGTGTGCGTCGGTGTGCGGACTTCCGGTGAGCTGATCCCGGCAGAACCTGCACCCGAAGCTTGAGCTATTACAACATCCAGAGCAGCTGCCAGCTCGCCCAGCGACCCGGCCTCGGCCTGGTCGCCGCCTACTCCCAGAGTGCGCTGCGCCTGCTCGGTGAGAGCTCGCACCAGGTCCTCATCATTTAATAATTCCAGCCGGGCCTGCGCCCGCACCAGATCATGGTTATACTGGTAAGCCGCGGCGATCATCGCCCGGTAGCGATCCTTATAATCCACTCGCAGGGATGCCGGGTTCGTATCCACGTATTCTACCGGCTGCACCGCCCAGGTATACAGCAAGCCCAACACAAAGCCCACGATCAGGCCGGTGAGCAGATACCAGGGGCCGCGATTCTCGCGGTGATCCCGGTTCATGAGCCTTGCCCCGCTTGCAAATGCCAGGCTTGCAGGGCTTCGGAGAGCTGGCGCATCAGCGCCAGGTCGCTATCGATATAGCCGTTCCTCTCCGCCGAAAGAATCGCCTGCACCACCATCTCGATTGGGTCGCCTCCCAGGACTGCCAGGCGCTGCACCGCCAGAGCCGGGTCATTTTCAACCTGGTAGGCTTCGGCCGCCATAAGCACGTAATCGGTCTTGTAATCAATACTCAGCGTGTCCGGAGAAGTGTCCACATACTCCACCGGGCTGATCTCCCAGCCGTAGAACAATCCACCGGCAATCCCGATCAAAATGGCAATCAAAAAACCTATCCATCTACCCATAGCTTTTTATTCTGCCACAGACCCCCCTGAGGGGCAAGAGGGAAAAACCCCGCAGGGTAATCCAATAAATATTAAAATCATGCTTGCTTCCCCACCAAATATCTTGTAAAATTAATATAGGTTCTTCATCGAATGCGCCTGCATTTGCACAGATAGAAGCCACACCTTCGCCAGGGAGGCACCAACGATGGATATCATCAAAGTCTCTGGAACTTCCCGCACCTCCGCCGTGGCGGGCGCCATTGCCGGAGTTTTTCGCGAGAACAAACATGCCGAAGTCCAGGCTATCGGCGCCATCGCAGTCAACCAGGCCGTGAAGGCTCTGGCGCTCGCGAAAGGCTATCTCAAAGAAGACGGTTACGATATCGTCTTTATACCCGAATTCGTTGATGTTGAGATCGACGGAAAAGTTCGGACCGCGATCAAGTTCGTTGTCGAGGCGCGCTAGCCTCCGCTTCGGTGATGGAACATTGAAAGCGCCATAAACAGACCCTTTCTTGTCTGATCCTTTGACGCGCCGCAGGCGAGCCCCTGCGGCGGTGTAGTTTAAACGGTTATACTTTCCTGTCAGCAGCGTTATGCCAAACCGTTCAGTTTTCTCCACCCTCTCATACCGCAGTCCTCGCGTTGGCCTGCGCCAGTTCGCCAGGCAAGCACTCAGGCTGGCTGTCTGGCTTATCCCCGCTTGTTTATTCGCCTGCCAGGTACCCAATCCGGCTCAAATTTCCTCACAAAACACCCAACCCCCTTCGGCACCGGCAGTCCTTCCCACGGAGACCCCCTTTATACCCACCGCAACCCATTCACCGTCTCCCACCCGGACCGCCACCCTCGCACCGACGCTCACCCCTTCCCAGACCCTCACCCCCACCCCCCTGGCGTGCTGGAAGACCCCCGGCAGGACCGAGCAAGCCAGCCTGACCAGCAACCGCTTGCGCTTACCCATGGAATACGGTGTATACCTGCCGCCCTGCTACGCCGAGCAGCCCGAGCGCCGTTATCCGGTGCTGTACTTGATCCACGGGCAGAGCTACAACCACGACCAGTGGGATCGCCTGGGCGCCGATGAGACCATGAATTCCCTGGTTAGCAGTGGCGAGATTTCTCCTTTCATATTAGTCCTGCCCCGCGACCGTTCCTGGGGACCGCCCGCCGAGGATCTGTTCGGCGCGGTCCTGGCGGAGGAATTGATTCCCTATGTCGACAACCACTACCGCACCCTGGACGATCGCACCCACCGCGCCATTGGTGGTCTTTCGCGGGGAGCAGGGTGGGCCGTCCATCTGGGCCTCTCACGCTGGGAATTATTTGGCGCCATCGGCGGGCACAGCCTGCCCGTCTTCTGGAGCGACACCCCTTATATCCGCCGCTGGCTGGCTGCCATCCCGCCCGGCGAATACCCGCGCATTTACCTCGACATCGGCGAAAAAGATCGCCCTCAAATCCTCAGCTCAGCCAGGTGGTTCGAAAATCTGCTTACCGAGCGCGACATCCCCCACGAATGGTATCTCTTTTCCGGCTATCACGAAGAAGCCTACTGGCAGGCCCACCTGGAGGAATACATCCGCTGGTATGCCAGCGACTGGTGAGCGCAGCGCCTGAATTTGCAGCATGTTATAATCCACCCATGTCAGATCTGACCCCCCAGGACGTAGAACACATCGCCAATCTTGCCCGCCTGAGCCTGACCCCGGAAGAAAAAGACCGTTACCGCCAACAGCTTTCGGCGATCCTCGAGTACGCTGCCCGCCTGCAGACCCTGGACACATCCGATATACCCCCCACCTCCAGCGTTCTGCCCCCCCGCAGCGTCCTGCGCCCCGATGAGCCCGGCCCATGCCTCACCCCCGGCGATCTCGCCAGCAACGCCCCGGATTGGGAAGCCGACCAGTTCCGCGTTCCACCCATCCTGGATTGATCCCTTCGCAAGCCGACAACCATGAGCGATCTCACCGAGCTGACCCTGCCCCAGACACTGCACGCCCTGCGAGAAGGTGAGTTCACCAGCCTGGAGCTGACCCGGGCTTACCTGGCCCGCATCGAGCGCCTGGAGCCGGATTTGCACGCCTTCATCACCCTGGCTGCCGAGCAGGCCCTGGAACAGGCCCGGCTTGCCGACCGCCGCTTGCAGCCCAACCGCCGCGGCGCCAAGACTCCCCTGCCTCCGCTCACCGGCCTCCCGGTTGCCATCAAAGATGTGCTTTGCGTGCAGGGCTTGCCCTGCACTGCCGGCTCGCGTATGCTCGAGAACTATATTCCTCCATTCAATGCTACGGTTGTAGAACGTCTGCTGGCAGCCGGTGTAATCATCCTCGGCAAGACCAACACCGACGAATTTGCGATGGGCTCTTCCACCGAAAATTCGGCTTACGGGGTTACCCGCAACCCCTGGGACCCGCAGCGCGTCCCGGGTGGATCGAGCGGCGGCAGCGCTGCCGCTGTTGCTGCCCGCCTGGCGCCGGTTGCTTTAGGCACCGATACCGGTGGCAGCGTGCGCCAGCCAGCTTCTTTCTGCGGTGTCACTGGCATTAAACCCACCTATGGCCGTGTCTCGCGCTATGGTCTCATCGCCTACGGCTCTTCCCTGGACGTGGTTGGTGTGCTGGGGCACAGCGCCGCCGAGGTAGCGATGCTTTACCGCCTGATAGCCGGGCACGACCTGCGCGATGCCACCACCCTCGACCTACCCGTGGATGAGCCATTTCCTTCTGTTAGCGACCATTCGAGTCTGAAAACCCTGCGCATCGGCGTGCCGGACGAATACTTCATTCAGGGCATCCAGCCCGCCGTCGAGGCGGCTGTCCGCCAGGCGATCCAGGTCTTCCAGAACGATTTACACATCGAAGTGCTGCCGGTCAGCCTGCCGCATACCGAATACGCCCTGCCGGTCTATTACCTGCTCGCCCCGGCAGAAGCCTCTGCCAACCTGGCTCGCTTCGATGGCATCCGCTACGGCCCGCGCCTGCCCGCCGAAGCTCTCTGGGATGTGTACTGCCAGACCCGCGGCGAAAAATTCGGCCCCGAAGTCAAGCGCCGCATCATGCTCGGCACCTATGCCCTGTCTGCCGGCTATTATGATGCCTATTACGCCCAGGCCCAGAAAGTACGCACCTTGATCCGCCGCGATTTTGAGCGGGCCTTCGAGCAGGTCGATCTGATCGCCGCTCCCATCGCCCCTACTACCGCTTTTCGCATCGGCGAGCATGGCGATGACCCCCTCGCCATGTACCTGGAAGATGTCTTTACCCTGCCCGCCAACCTTGCAGGTGTGCCGGGGCTGGCTTTTCCGGTCGGATTTGATCCTCAAGGGCTGCCTGTTGGTATGCAATTAATGGGTCGTCATTATCAAGAGCCGCTGCTTTTCCAGGCTGCGCACGCTTACCAGCAAATTACAGCCTGGCATCTGCAAAGTCCGGCTGTGTAATTCACTCATCCAGCCCAGCGCTGGCCTCAACCATTTTCTTTTATTCTAGGAGAGAACGAATAATGCCTGCCAAGTTACCCACCACGGTTGCTGAAATTCAGGACTGGTCATGGAGCCAGCTGGAGCCCTTTGTGATCGAGTTGGACGCTCGCCCCCTTACCCACGAAACACTTCACGCCTGGATGGCAGATTGGACTCGCCTGCACAACCTGATCAGTGAATGGTTTTCCCGGCTGTCGGTCGCTATCACCGTGGACACCACCGACCAGGAAGCCGAGCGCCGCTATAAGAAATACGTCGATGAGATTTACCCTCGCGCCAACGAATGGGATCAAAAGCTCAAAGAGAAGCTCCTCGCCAGCAGGCTGGAGCCGGAAGGTTTCGCTGTTCCCCTGCGCAACATGCGCACTGAAGCCGCCATCTTCCGCCAGGAAAACCTGGCCCTGGAAGGAGA
>JAJZSS010000145.1 GCA_021849525.1 Chloroflexota bacterium | reverse complement strand
ATCTAATCATAGGCATGGAAGCTGACGGCGTCAAAGTAAGCGCCGCCGCCTGCCTGCAGGATGCCTTCCAGGAAGCGCCCCGAGCTGCAATCTTTAACCTTACCCGATCCAGGCGAGGTCTCGGGCGGGTTTGCCGGGTCGCAGTCCAGCAGCAAGCCTCCCAGAAGCACCTGGACTTCCGGGTTGGCGGCTTTGACGCGCGGGTAAACGACTTTGAGCATTTCCCCATAATGCCCACCGCCATAATATGGATCGCTCTGATCACCCCAGCAGCCATAGACACTGTCCCCTTTTACCAGGCCAGGATCAACGTCTGGCTCGTTGCCGATCTCCCAGTAGCGAACGTTGTACGGCGGCTGGCTGTAGCGGCTGACCGCTTCCGCCAGGAAATCGGCGAAATCAGAAAAATAATCCGCGGCCACCGGCCCACACGCCGATCCAGCCACCTGGCGGGCAAACAGCGGCGTGCCGCGCACGATCAGGATGGTCTGCAAATCCTGACCGGCAGCCGCCTGCAGCTCGGCTTCCAATTTCGCCAGGTTCTGCCAGCTGCGCTCGCCTGGCTGGGATTCCACCTCCAACCACAGCAGGGCATTGCGCCGCACCCACTTTCCCCCCGCCCCGGTGAGCAATCCCAGGCCGCCCTGCTCGGAGATGGCATGGAGCTCGATTCCGAAGATCGACCGGGCCGGGATTGCAGGAGAGCCTCCCGGGATTCCCGGTGCAGCAGGCGATCCACCCGGTGCGGGTGGGGTAGCCTGAGCCGGAACGGGCTCCGTTGCCGGAAGCATGGTTGCAGCCGGGCTGCCGCTGGCAGACGGCGTGGAAATTGCTTCAGTGGAGATGCTGGACAGGGTTGGCTGAGGCACGCCGGTCGCCATCTCTGAAGCCGGTAGGGCCGATTCGGGCGGCTGAGTTGGCGCCTGAGGGGTTAATATCGTTATTTCAGGTCCCATTTTTGGCTCTTCAGTCCTGGCGGGTGTGCAGGCCAGCCCCAGCCAACCCAGGCTGAGCAGGGCCAGCAGTCTGAAGATATCTCGTCTGATCACACGACTCCAATATTGCATGGCAGCGACCTCACGGAGAGCCGGGTTTAAAATGATAGAGATTGAGGCGATAGGGGTAATCTTCCTGCCCCAGCCAGCGGGCTTTGATCTGGCGGATACTGGCGTCCTGAGCCGCGTAATCAAACTGCTCCACGTGTGGGTAGGCTGCCTGCAGCGCCTGGAAGGCCGCCTGCTCCTGCTGGCGGGCGTAATCATAGCCGCCAATATTGTTCTGCAGCCACCAGACTTCGGCGGGTTGGCCAGCCAGAGCCTGCTCCCAACTGCTCAGCGGTACGCGTGACAGCCCAAAGCGATCTACATAGTACGGGCAGACCGTGTCGAACTGGCTGCAAAAGACGATCGCCCCTGGCCGGCTTTCAACCTGGAGCTTCTCCATCACCTCCACCCAGGGCACGATCAAGAGCGGCTTCACGGCCTGGCGACCGGTAAAAACATTTACTGCCCCAACCAGATAGACAACCAGCAGCAAGCTCAACCCAACTCGCATCGGGCGAACGGACAGACGATCCAACCCGGCTGCCAGCAGCAGAACAAAACATGGAAAGACGAAAAAGGTGCGGTTGGAGAGATTCTGCCAGGCGGATTGGGGAAAAACAGACAGGCTGCTCACCAGGACGCTCGCCAGAACCGTCACCGCCAGCACACCGGCGAGCAGTCCGGTCGGTGCATCCAGGCGGCGTAAAGCGGACAACAGGATGAGCAAGCTCAAGCCAATCCCCAGCCAGACGAGGGGGTAAAGAGGTGAGAAGAATTCCCCCACGCTGTAGGCAAAGCCTAAATAACCCAGACGCACAGCCAGGGCCGAGGGCAGGCTTGCCAGGCTGAAAGCCGGATCGAAATTGCGATTGGTCACACCGACCAGCGTTCCCAGCCAGGGCAGATAGCTCAGCCCGATCAGCCCCTGCGCAAAGAGCCAGGCGACTACCTGGCGAAGAGCGTAATTCCCGCGCAGGGTGCGCACCAGCCACCATAGGTTGATGCCCAGCAATACGGTCACCCCCATATAAATCGTATAAATCAGGGCGATCCCTGACAGGGTATAAACAACCAGACCCCAGAGCTTATGCCCTTCCAAAAAGTGTTCGCCGCTCAGCAGCGCCAGCAGGCTCAGGCCAGCCGCCAAGGTATAATAGCGGGCATTGTGACCATAAGTCAGGACGTATGGTGAAGCGACGAACAGCAGGCCTGCCAGCCAGGCTGCCCGTGGGCTGTAGAATTTCGCTGCCAGCGCATAGACCAGAGCCAGGACCCCCGCCAGGCACAGGATCGAAAACGAGCGCAGCCCCAGCTCGTCCTGCCCAAAAATCCGCCCCCAGGCGCTGACCAGCAGCCAGTAGAGGGGCGGGTGATTATCCTGCGCTCGCGCGGCGATGATCTCGGAATAACTGAGCACGGATAAACGCGCCGTGGCGGCTTCATCTTCCCAGAAACTGCGCTGGGAGGCGAGGCTGAGCTGGGCTGCCCGCAGCAGCGCCAGCAAAGCCAGGAAGATCAGGCTGCAGCGCAGTGAGCGAGTCACAGCACCCCCATCGCCCGCCACACACCGACCATACTGATCAGGCAGAAAATATTTAAACCCAGGAAGAACAGCCCCAGCGGCAGGTAAGCCAGCCAGGCCAGGTTATCTTGAGCCCTTTTGTGCAGCCAGCTCCCCAGGGTCAGATCCAGGAGAACCACCCACCCACCTACAAATGCCAGCAGCGCCGGGATAACCGCCGGGTAGACATAGCGCGCCGCGGGCAGGAAGCCGGTGCGCAGAAAGACATAGTTGGAGCCGCGCAGCAGCGCAAAACCCCACACGGCGACCAGAGCCACCGCAAACAGATTGATGACAGCCCAGGGCAACTGCCGGCGGTAACGCCAACCCGCCAGCAAAGCCCCTACCAGGCCGAGGAAGGTAATCCATGCCAGCGGGCGATAGGGTTTAGCTCCCGGCAGGTAGACCCCGTTCCAGCCGAAGACCGCCCAGAAGGTGCGCCCCAGGTTCTTGAAGGTATTCAGGTAATACCACCCCCCCGCCGGGCGATCGAGGACCGAATACATCGTCAACGACAGCCGCTCGAAGCCGGTGCCTGGCAGCAGGCGCTCGCCCAGCCCGTCCAGCCAGGGGCGGACGCGCGGCCCGGCGGCCTCGGCTGAGCCATTGCGCAGCAGGTTGGTGAATCCCATCCCACCCCACAGGCCGGTAATCGAACCAGGCGCCTCATAAACCGGCGCCTGATCCAGGGGAAATGCGCCCTCCGCCAGCACCACGCCATCAAAATAGACTTCCACGGGTTCTGCTTGGGAGGCGGGAACTGGCGCCAGAACGACCCAGGCCCGCCGGGTATCCCGCCCCAGGCGGGTGGTGAAGGCAAAGAACTGCGGCCGGGTGGTCAGGCTGACCGGGCGGCTGTAACCTTTGCCCTTGGCATACAGGTAAATCTCCGGCGAGCGGGCTTCCAGCGGGCGGTCCGCCCACATCCAGGCTCCCAGGGTGACAGGCTTGCCTGCCAGGAGGCGAGTCTGCTCAATGGGCAGGATTTGCACCAGGCTTCCCAGGGATTCTCCCGTGGACGATGTCAGCTGGAAAATATAATCTCCGTGCGGAGCCTGGGCAGATTCCAGGCGATCTGGCTCAGCTTGCAGCGACTCCCGGTACCACAACGCTGCATCTCCCCAGGAAAAAAGCGCCCCAACGCCCGCCACAAACACAATCCCGCCCAGAAGCCAGGCCAGCCTGCGCCAGGGGGCTCGCGCCTTCCGGTACCAGGCCAGAACAACTGCCAGCAGCCAGAGAAAGATGGCGATATATGCCGTCTGGCGGGTGACCAGACCCAACAGGGCAAAGGCCAGGCTCCAGAAGAAATCCAGCCAGTTCAAGCCGCGCTGGATCAGGCGGGTGGCACCCCACAAGAACCAGGAGAAAATGGCAACGGCCGCCGCATCGTTGTTGACGGCGGTCATCAGGTCCACGAAGGCTGGCAGCAGGGCCAGGCTCAGCGGGAGCAGAATCCGCAGGGGATGGCCTACGGGAGTCAGCTCGGTGGTAATCCCGCGGGCCGCCACCAGGGTGAGCAGAAACAAGACCAGGGAAGCCAGGCGGGCTGCATAGAGTTGAGCCGTGATATCAGCGCGGTTTTGCAGCAGTCGCACTGGCAGGGCCGCCCAGAGATAGTAGAGCGGCGGGTCGCCGGTCTGCGGGTGCTGCCCGATCCAGATCTCCCCTTCCGGGGCATTCAAATCGGGGAGAAAGCCGAGCGGCGCATAGAAGCCGTGCTCGATCATGGAATCGGCGACGGACCGGCGCATGATGGGATCAAACTCGCCGGGTTGAGGGACGCTGCCATGCTGAGCCACCAGCCAAACGTACTCGAAATGATTGGGCTCGTCGTAATGCTGCCAGGGCGGCACCGTGAACACATACAGCAGGCCATTCAGCAGCCCAAGCACCAGCACCCAGCCCAGCCAACCCGAGCCCTGCGTCAGGCGGCGTGCCAGGCCAGCCGGATCTTTCGTAACAGCGACAGGCTCAGCCAGCATACTCCTCCGAGAGCTCGGCAATCACCCCCAGGCCCCGCTCAAAGATGTCTTCTAATTCCAGGGCAGTTCTTTCAAAATCGGCAGCCGAGCGTCCCATCGGATCTTTGATTTCGTTGATTTCGCCTACCATTTCACTCAGAAGGAAAATTTTCGAGGCAAAGCGAGGAAATTCCACCTGCAGCGCTTCTTTGTGGCCTTTCTCCATCACCAGCACCAGGCGCGCCTGGGACAGGATGGCTGGATTCACAATCCGTGAGCGGTGCTCGCTCAGATCGATCCCTCGCACTTGCAATACTTTTATCGCCCGCGGTGCCGCTTGTTCCCCATCGATCGCCCATGTGCCCGCCGATTCAATCCGCCAATCCTGAGCAGCTTCACCCAGGCGGGCACGCAGCAGGCCTTCCGCCATCGGTGAGCGGCAAATATTGGCGGTACAAACGAACAAAACCGAATGCATATCCTACCCTTTCAAACCAAAGGTTATCAAATTATTTTCTCAGCTTTTGGGCCAGCACGCGCCCGATAAAGCGGGGATTCCCCAGCAGGTAGCGCCGCCACTTGCGCCGCGGGTCAACCCATAAACGGAACAACCACTCCAGGCCCAGGCGGTTCATCCAGCCCGGGACGCGCTTCTCGGAGCCAGCCAGATAATCGAACAACGCCCCGACCGCCCAACCCAGCGGCGCCGTAATTTTACCCCGGTTGCGGGCCAGCCAGAGCTCCTGGCGCGGGGTACCCAGACCTACGAACAGCAAATCAGCCCGAGCGGCTTTTATCCGCTCCAGAACAGCCGGAGTCTCGCCTTCCGGGAAGAAACCATAATACGTGCCTGCGATCTGCAAACCCGGGAAGGCTTCTGCCAGGCGCAGGCCTGCCAGCTCAGCCACGCCGGGCGCCCCCCCCAGCAGGAACCAGCGCCTACCCAGAGGCGCCGAGAGGGACGCCAGCTGCCCAATCCAATCCGCTCCGGTCAGCTTTTCCAGCC